>JAFWTP010000027.1 GCA_017518845.1 Neisseriaceae bacterium | reverse complement strand
TTTTGCCGAGTAGGGCGGTGTTTAAGGCACGGCGAGCGTTTTGACCGTAGGCTTGCTTGATTTCGGGTGCGTCTATGCCTGACATGCGAATAAATTGCTTTTTGCCGCTCTTCATTCGGCAGGTAAAAGAGTCGCCGTCAGCAACTTTAATCACCGTGCAAGTCGTGGCGTTGGCAGGTGTTGTGCAGGCTGCCTGAAAGATAAAAACTGTGTCAAAAGCGATACTTGCCGAAAGGCAAGGCGTGGCAATCCAGTTTTGCCACAGGCAAAACACAACGCCGTAGGCGTTGTAATGGCATTGCATTAAACAATTCAGGTTGCCTAATTTTTATAGGAACCAGTGCATTACAACGCTTGTCAGCGTTGATAAAAAATCTTGCGATTTTTTATTAGATTGCCACGCCTTGAACTTCGTTCAAAGCTCGCAATGACACTCGGTTTAAATGTAGGCAACCTGAAATTTTAATTTTGGAAAACTTTTTTATTCCACATAAACCCCGCTATCGTCTTCCCACAAACCGCCTGTTACAGAGCCTTGATAGGGCAATAGACTGCTTAAATTCAAGCGTTCGGGTTCTAATCGTGGATAGCCTGAAAATGCTACGGTATAGCGTTCGCCGTTTGAAGTCAGTTTTGCCACTGCCCCTAATGGGAATGTGGTTTTATTGACAATATGCCCAAACGGAAAATCCAACAGCACAGGAATATTCGCCACGCGGCGTAAATCGGCGATGACGGTTGGTAAATCGTAAGACGCATCGTAAATATCGGTATTCTTCGAGTTCATACGGAAATTGCCCAACACAATCGCTTGTTGTTTTTTCAGGCAGCCTGACATCGCTAATTGCTGGAACATTCTGTCCAAACGATAAGGCTGCTCGCCCACATCTTCCAAAAACAAAATACCGCCGTCAATTTGTGGAAAATAAGGCGTGCCGATGAGCGACACCAACACGCTTAAATTGCCGCCCCAAAACACGCCTTCCAAGTTCAAAGGCTTGCCTGTGAAAGACGGTACATCAACAGTGATGGTGTCGTTGCTCATACCATTCACAAAACTTTGGAAAGTGTATTCAGGGGCTTGCGGCCTGCCAAATTCGCTATACAACATCGGACCCGCAAAACTCATCATTTTGCCTTGTGCGAGCAGGGCTAACTGAATGGCACACACATCGCTAAAACCAAACAACAGCGTGCCGCGTTCTCTCATTCTATCGCCTAATGAAGCCCAGTTAATATCAGGCAGAAACCGCATTGCCCCATAACCGCCACGCAAGCCCAACAACATTTTGGGCGTAGGCAAGGCACCGTTGGCAATGGGAATTAAATCATTTGCCCGCTCGCTATCCGAACCTGCAAAGCGTTGATAACGGCGATAAGCGGCGTTAATGTTCGCTAACGCAAAACCCGCTTGCGATAGGCGGTTAATGCCTAATTCAATACGCGAATGGTCTTGGGCATAACCCGATGACGCAAAAAGATGAACGGAATTGTAACTATCTGGATTCACGATGATTTTTCTTTCGTTTGTTTCGTCTGGCACAGCAACAGGTACTTCTGGCACGGCTTGACAGGCAGTTAAAATCGCACTGCCTGTCGCCGCCGCCAACAACTGTCGCCGCGAGATTTTGGGGTTTTTATTCATATTTTGAAAGGTTATGTTTTTTATTTCAGGCTGCCTGAAAAATGTTTTTTAGTACAGGCATTATTTTATGATAAAACCTTATTGGATAACAAATATTCAGGCAGCCTGAAAAACTTAACATGCAAGCGTAACTTTTAATCCGTCATACGCCATCGCCACATTGGGCGGGCATTGGGCGTTGATTGTGTCAAAATCTAATTTATGTGTGGTGTGGATTAAATAAGTTTGTTTGGCGGAGATTTTTTGAGCAAAATGCACGGCTAATTCAAAACTTAAATGGGACGGATATTTTTCCATCATCAAGCAGTCGATAAACAAATATTCCACGCCGTGCAAGGCGGCGATTGTGGTTTCGTCTAAATCGGAAATGTCGGTAAGCCACGCCATAGAGCCGATTTTGTAGCCCAAAACTTGCCAGCGGCCGTGCGGTAGGCTGAAATACTGCACGGCAACGCCGTGAATGTCGGCGGTTTTGCCGTGTCCGTCTAAAATATGTGGCACTAAAACTGGGCGATTCCAGTGTTTGCACGGTGGCATAAAAGCATATTCAAAACGGCTTTGGGCGTTTGCCATTGTAAAAGAATTTCCATATATATCAATGGCTTGCTTTTTACGAAAACAATAAGCACGCAAATCGTCTATGCCGTTAATGTGGTCAGAATGGGGGTGCGTGTATAAAACCGCATCAACCGCAGGGATTTTTTCGCGTAAGGCTTGATTGCGAAAATCTGTGCCTGTGTCGATGATAAAATGTTTGCCCGCAACTTCAATCCACGCCGAACAACGCGAACGGCGGTTTTTGGGGTTGTCGGACTGACAAACCGCACAATCACAGCCAATCACAGGGCTGCCTGATGAACTGCCGCAACCTAAAACGGTTAAAGTTAATGCACTCATAGTCGTTTTGCCTTATGAAATAAGCGGAAAAAATTGTCTGTTGTGGTGTGGGCGAGTTGCTCAAAATCTATGCCACGCAAATTTGCCACAAATTCCGCCGTATGTCGTGTGTAA
>JAFWTP010000026.1 GCA_017518845.1 Neisseriaceae bacterium | reverse complement strand
TAAAGCAATTTAAGGTTTGTGCAATGTGACTTTTTGTACAATGACGCACATAAATCATAATCATATTTTTGTCTGTTATTATAGCAGGTACATTCAAGGGATAAGTGTCTTACTTTTTTTGTAACACTTTGTTAAAAAAGGAATTTCATCTTGAAATTACATCATAAAACCATTTTGACGCTGGCATTGGCAGCGTGTTTTGCGTCAGGCGTTGCGTCTGCTGATTATCGTGCAGGTTATGACCAAAACGGTCGCTTGTACATTGATATTGTTAATGAAAATGGTCAGAACTATTACGGTACTGGCAATATCGTTGCACGCAATATCAATGGTTTAGCACCGTATGTGAGCAACAACCGTTACGATTATGCTTTTGCAGGTTTGGGCAATGACGCGGCTTCGCAAGAAGTATTTAATCGTTATGAACACACACAGTTAGAAAAAGATTCAATGGCGGATAAGGTTGCTTCGCGTGATAGTGACTGGGCTCGTGTAGCGATTTTTGATAGCGGTGTGGATTTGAACTCGCCGTTGATTGATAACCGTTTGGTTGATCGTACGATGTACGAGTACGACTCGTGGCAAAACCGTTATGTAACGCGTCCCACTGCACCGATTCTTGATAATCGTGGTCAGCGAGTCATGCACGGCACGCAGGTGTTATCTACGGTGCAACAACTCACACCGAATGTTTCCGCAGGTGTGTATGTATTAAATTCGGTGCAAGATGTGGGTAAAGTGGCTCGCATTGAACGCCAGCGTGCGAATGATGACGCTCCTTTGATTGTCAATGCTTCCGCAGGGATTGAAGTGCGTTACAACGGCACCGCTGCCAATTTGATGGATTCGCCCCTATTGGAAACTACTACGGGTCGTTTGATTTCGCCACGCACGGCTTGGGGTGAAAATCATATTCGCCAAATCGGGCAAGAAGTGGTGGATAGTAATGCGATTGCCGTGATTGCCGCAGGTAACGATTCGGTGTCGCGTTATCGTTGGGAGCAACACGGCAATGGCGTGCAAAATGTGTGGGATCAGGTGTTGGATATTACCGATGATTCGTATGTGAATATTATGCCTGACGCATTGTCTCCGCTGTTTAACCCTGAATTTCGCAATAATTTTGTGGTAACCACAGGTATTGACCAGTATGGCAATCACATTTTTGATTCTTGTCGTTATCATGCCGATTACTGTATTGCTGCACCTGCGGACATTACCATTCAAAATACCAATTTGGCAGGTACTTCGTTTGCCGCACCGTATGTGAGCGGTACTTTGGCATCTATTCAAAATCGTTATGACTGGATGTCGGTGAAAGATTTGCAAAAAACTTTATTCACCACAGCCACACCAATGGCAGACCGCAATACTTATGGACACGGTATTGTCAATTATGCCAAAGCGGTGCAAGGTTATGGTCGTTTTGATGAGCGTACCGAATTGAATGTGAATGGTGCCAGAAATCGTTATTATTTTGATAATGATATTAGCGGTAACGGTTATTTGGTAAAAACAGGTGATAAGTCGTTGGTGTTAAATGGTAATAACACTTATAACGGCGGCACCGTGAAAACCGCTTCGGCAGGTTACAATCAAACCGCACAATTTAATGCCAGCAATGTGGTTGAACAATGCGAATTGGTGTTAAATGGTAGCAATGTGGGTGGCACTTATATCGATACGGCAGGTACTTTGAGTGTGGGAGATAAAGCCAATATCAGCACAGGTACAGTAGGCAATCGCGGTACATTAAATGCCGAAACCACTGCAAATTTAACCATTAACGGTTCCTTGTATTCTGCCGATGCCACAATCAACAAAGCCATTGGTTCAACAATTCAAGTGCGTGATAACGCTTATTTGGACAGAGCCAACTTTAATGTCAATAAAGTGGCAGACGGTTATGTCACCCAAGTTGGCAATAATGAAGTGCTGCTGACTGCCAACAGTATTTCAGGCAGCCCCAACTACAATGTGAATTTGCCTGATTTATTGCACGCCAATATGCAGCAAAGTAACAGCCAAATCAGTGCCAATATTTCACGCAAAAATGTTGCGTATGCGTATCGTGAAGCCAAGCAAAGCCAGTTTGAAGGTGGTTCGCAAGACGCACAATTAGCGGAACGCTACCTGAAAGATATGGACGCTGCTTATTTAAGCGGCAATGTTCAGGCAGCCAATAATCGTGCAGCGTTGAAATTTATTTCAACCAATCAGTTAGATAGAACACTGTTTGCTAATGGTACGATGACCACGCACCATGCGGCGGAAGAAATCAATCTCAACAAACAAAGCCACGATTTAGACTTTGTAGGCAACCTGAAACACGGCGACAATATATGGATTGACGGTGCAACTGACCGCAACCGCCTGAAATTAGACGGTTTAACGGGTAAGAGCGAAGATTACTCCATATCTGTTGGCGGTGCGAAACGCTTGGATAACGGTGGCACCATTGGCGGTGCAATCAATACACCGCATTATCGTTGGCAAGAATCGTTTAACGGCATGGACAAAACGCTGAAAGCAGACGGCGTTGGCGTAAATATTGGCTATGCACACGAATTTAACGACTACCGTGTGTTTGGTGCATTAAGTTACGACCGTTTGCGGGTTGATCAAGGCGTTTCTAAAAATAATCGTGGCGACCAATTCGGTGCAGTGGTGGGTGCAGGCAAAAAAATTGATTTAGGCAAACT
>JAFWTP010000324.1 GCA_017518845.1 Neisseriaceae bacterium | reverse complement strand
TTAAAACTGGTGAGCGTTTTTCCTGAACCTGTGGTATGCCAAATAAAACCACCGCTTTGCGGATTGCTCCAATTATTGCTTTGATACGCACTATTGATTTTCCACAAAATGCGTTCGGTTGCCGCAATTTGATAGGGACGCATAATTAACAAAGTATTTTGTGCGTCAAAAACTGAATAATCAAACAGTACTTTAAGCAAAGTATTTTTTTGCAAAAAAGTGGCTGTAAAATCTTTTAAATCGCGAATTAACTTATTTTCTTTGTCTGCCCAATTTATTGTAAAATCAAAAGAGTTTTTATTGCATTCGGTGGTATTGGCAAAATAACGCGTATCTGTGCCATTGGAAATAATAAAAATTTGTAAATACTGATATAAAGAATTCTGCTCATTAAAACTTTCTTTGGAATAACGATGAACTTGATTAAAGGCTTCACGAATTGCCACGCCGCGTTTTTTTAATTCAATTTGCACAACAGGCAAGCCATTGATTAACAAGGAAACATCATAACGATTTGTATGCTTTCCTGTTTGTTCAAATTGACGAATAACCTGCAATTTGTTATTGCCCAAATGTTTTTTATCGAATAAATAAATATTTTGAATGTGTCCATCATCAAATACAAAATCATAAATATCATTATTATGAAAACGGCGTGTTTTATCAATGAGTGTATCGGATTTTTTATTCAGATATTCATCAACAAAGCGTTGCCATTCATTATCAGAAAATGCCATTTTATTTAAGCGTTGTAATTCATTGCGAATATTTGCCAATAATTTTTGTGGCGTATTCAAATCGGGGCAATATTCATAGCCTTGATTTTGCAAATCTGCCACCAATTCTTTTTCCAAATCGCTTTCCGATTGAAAAGAAGTGGGCTGTTCAATGCGTTGATATTTATCCAAAACAATAAAATTGGGCGTTTGAGCAATGGGGGTGAGTTGTTCGGTCATTTTATCAATCCTTAAATATTGTTTCAGGCAGCCTGAAAAAGGAATTTTACATTATATACAATTCATTTTCAGGCTGCCTGCAACAGTTGCTGCAAAAACGCCAAAAACATTTTGTCCGTTATGGTGGATTAAATGCTTTATAATTTTCTCTTTTAATCCACTCATAAAAGGCTTTCAAAATGGCAATCAGCATTCAGCAACGGGACGCATTACAACGCAAAATTTGGCAAATTGCCGATGAAGTTCGTGGTGCGGTAGATGGTTGGGATTTTAAGCAATATGTATTAGGCACTTTGTTTTATCGTTTTATCAGCGAGCATTTTACCGCTTATATTGAGCAGGGCGACCCCACCGTTCATTACGCCGATTTTGCCGATGACAATCCCATTTTGGCACAAATTAAAGATGACACAATCAGAACCAAAGGCTATTTTATTTATCCATCACAATTATTTGAAAACATTGTTAAAAATGCCGATAAAAATGAAAATCTGAACACCGATTTAAAACAAATTTTTGACGCGATTGAACAATCGGCTCACGGCTATCCGTCAGAACAAGACCTAAAAGGCTTATTTGCCGATTTTGACACCACTTCAACCCGTTTAGGCAACAGCGTGCAAGACAAAAACAAACGCCTTGTTGCCGTACTCAAAGGCGTTGCCGAGTTAGATTTTGGACGCTTTGAAGACAATCACATTGATTTATTTGGCGATGCGTATGAATTTCTCATTTCCAACTATGCTGCTAATGCAGGCAAATCAGGTGGCGAATTTTTCACCCCACAAAATGTCTCCAAACTGATTGCCGCTTTGGCATTAGACGGACAAGACAAAGTCAATAAAATTTACGACCCTGCGTGTGGTTCAGGCAGCCTATTGTTGCAAGCCAAAAAACAATTTGACCAACACAAAATTGGTGAAGGTTTTTTTGGACAAGAAATCAACCACACCACCTTTAACTTGGCGAGAATGAATATGTTTTTGCACAACATAAACTACGACAAGTTTCATATTGAATTAGGCAACACCCTAACCGCCCCCAAATTTTTGGACGACCGCCCATTTGACGCGATTGTCTCCAATCCGCCCTATTCAGTCAAATGGATAGGCGAAGACGACCCCACGCTAATCAATGACGACCGTTTTGCCCCTGCTGGCATATTGCCGCCCAAATCCAAAGCCGACTTTGCTTTTGTGCTGACCGCCTTAAACCACTTATCCGCCAAAGGGCGTGCGGCGATTGTGTGTTTTCCAGGCATATTTTATCGTGGCGGTGCCGAGCAGAAAATTCGCAAATATTTAATTGATAACAACTTTGTAGAAACCATCATCGCGTTAGCCCCCAACTTATTTTTTGGCACATCAATTGCGGTGAATATTTTGGTTTTATCCAAACACAAAACCGACAACCGCACACAATTTATTGACGCAACCACACTGTTCAAAAAAGAAACCAACAACAACATTCTCACCGATGAGCATATTGCCCACATAATGCAATTATTCCGCGACAAAGCCGATGTGGCTCATTTGGCTCACAGCGTGGATTACGAACACATTAAGGCAAACGACTACAATTTAGCCGTATCGTCCTATGTAGAAGCCCAAGACACAAGAGAAGTGATTGATATACAAGTACTCAATCAAGAAATCACAGAAATTGTAAGCAAAGTCAATGATTTACGAGACGGCATTAACCAAGTGATTGCAGGCATA
>JAFWTP010000323.1 GCA_017518845.1 Neisseriaceae bacterium | reverse complement strand
TGGGGCTGGGAAAGTAACAACTTCTGGAAGCAGAGCACCTGAATACAATGCTGGTAGTGTTTCTGAAACAGGTTTTACAAATTCTGCTGAAAAATGGCTTGGTGAAGGTTATACTTCACATTCCAATGGACGATATGTATCACAAGACGGTATGCGTCAGGTGCGATATGGTTCTCATGAAACAAAATCTCCAAACAATCATCATGGACATTTTGAAGCATATGATAAACCTGCACAACAAGGTGGTAGAATTATCGAAAATTCAAGTGTAAAAATTGTTCCTGATAAATAAGGAGATTTTAAATGTCTGAAAAAGAATTATTTAAAATCCAACTCAAATCCAATAAAAAAGAGTTTAAAGCTACTGGAAATACAAGACACTATGCAAATGATGGATTGTTACCAGAACCCATTGCTTTAAGTATTGTCCAATACGATGGGGATAGTGGGTTTTATTTGTTTTATTTAGATGAAACAGGTAATGAGCAAACTGATACTTATCACGATAATTTGGATAATGCTTTTAAACAGGCAGAATTTGAATTTGGTATTAAAAAATCAGACTGGACTAAATTGAGTTAATAACTAAACAAGCAAGCGTAAGGTGGGCAACTTGTTGCCCACGCTAACATGATGATTTTGTGAATATTTTTATATTTTGTGGTAAAAATGACAATAAAACTTGTTCAGGCTGCCTGAAAATAACGACTGAAACGCGTGGGCAACTTGTTGCCCACCCTACGCACTAATCGTTTTCAGGCTGCCTGAAAATTATTTATTTCTCACGGAGAACACGGAGAACACGGCGTTTTCAGGCTGCCTGAAAACGCGTAGGCAAGACAGTTGCCCACCCTACGGCGTTTTTACCCCAACAAGCGTTTCAAAATTTCTTGCACCTGTTGTGGGTTTGCTTTGCCGCGAGATGCTTTCATCACTTGACCGACCAATGCGTTAAAGGCTTTTTCCTTGCCTGCCCTGTATTCTTCTACCGTTTTAGCGTTGTTAGACAACACTTCTTCAACCATTTTTTCAATCGCACCCGTGTCGGTTACTTGTTGCAAGCCGTCTCGGGCAATAATTTCTTCGGCGGATAAATCGCTCTCCCACATAGCTTCAAAGGCTTTTTTGGCGAGTTTTCCCGACAGTGTGCCGTCCGCAATTTTCTTCACCAAACCTGCCAAGCGTGCGGCTGAAATCGGCGATTCTTCTAACGCCAAGCCGTTTTTATTTAACGCCGCCGCTAATTCGCCGTTAATCCAGTTTGCCGACAATTTGCCTGCGCCTGATTCTTTCGCCGTTTGTTCAAAAAAGGCTGCCTGAATACGCGTGGCGGTTAAAACGCGTGCGTCATAGTCAGTTATGCCATATTCTTCAACAAATCGCTGTGCCATTTGTTTGGGCAATTCGGGCATTTCGGCTTTTGCCTTATCTAACATTTCATCGCTGATGATAATCGGCATTAAATCAGGGTCGGGGAAATAGCGATAATCGTGTGCGTCTTCCTTGCTTCGCATGGCACGCGTCTCGCCTGTATCAGGATTAAACAGCCGTGTTTCCTGCACAACTTTTCCGCCGTCTTCAATCAATTCAATTTGGCGTTCAATTTCAAAGTTAATCGCTTGCTCCAAAAAGCGGAAAGAATTTAAGTTTTTGATTTCACAACGCGTGCCAAACGCTTCCTGCCCCACAGGTCGCACCGACACATTCGCATCAACACGGAACGAACCTTCTGCCATATTGCCATCGCAAATATCCAACCAAGTTACTAACGAATGCAAGGCTTTGGCATAAGCCACGGCTTCGGCTGCTGAACGCATTTCAGGCTCGGACACCACTTCCAAAAGCGGCGTGCCAGTGCGGTTTAAGTCAATGCCTGTGGCGTTTGGTACAGCATCGTGAATGGATTTGCCCGCGTCTTCTTCCATATGAGCCCGTGTTACATTGATGGTTTTAACATTTTCGCCCACGACAATATCCAACTGCCCAAATTCAATAATCGGATAGGCTAACTGACTGATTTGATAGGCTTTTGGCAAATCAGGATAAAAATAGTTTTTGCGGTCAAACACATTTTTGCGGTTGATTGTGGCGTTCAGAGCCA
>JAFWTP010000322.1 GCA_017518845.1 Neisseriaceae bacterium | reverse complement strand
TATCCGCAGGCAAAACGCCGCTTTCGCCTTGAATGGGCTCAACAATAAACGCACAGGTTTTGTTGTTAATCACTTTTTTCAAAGCGTCAATATCGTTAAATGGGGTGTGGATAATGCCAGTGGGTAGGGGGGCGAAGTCTTTGCTGTATTTGGGCTGCCCCGCTACGCTTACGGTGAAAAGCGTTCTGCCGTGAAAACTATTCACGCAAGAGACAATTTGGTGTTTTTCTTCGCCAAATTTATCGTGAGCATATTTGCGAGCCAGTTTCAACGCCGCTTCATTGGCTTCCGCCCCTGAATTAGCAAAAAACACTTTGTCCGCAAACGAGTGGGCAACTAATTTTTCGGCTAATTCTTGCGTGGGACGCGTGGTGTATAAATTGGAAATATGCCACAATTTTTCGCTTTGCTCTTTCAAGGCGGCAACTAATTCAGGGTGGCAATGCCCCACAGCATTCACCGCAATACCGCCTGCCAAGTCAATGTATTCATTACCATTTTCGTCCCAAACTCGAGAACCTTGCGCATGCTCGGGAATAATGTCGGCAAAAACAAAATTGGGGGTGATAAAGTTTTTCATAACAAATCCTTAAATAAAAATCAAAACGCCTATTGTAAGACAAAAAAGCCTTGTTAGTCGCAATAAAATGATTTTCAGGTAGCCCTTGTCGTTGTTGCAAGCCAGTAGTGCTTGTTAGCCATTTATGGCTTATAACCACGCAGTTGCGAGATTGCCAAAGGCAGGCGTGGCAACCCTTTGACTATGTAAAATGCACCGAATGAGTACAGGTATAGGGTGGGCATTCCTGCCCACCAACAAACCGCAAGGTTTGCATTAACGATATGGATTTTATCAACGCCGTTGGCGTTGTTGGTGGGTTGGAAACCCACCCTACGGCGGTTTGGTTGTAAGTTTGGTTGTAGGGTGGGTCTTCGACTCACCGTAACGGACGAAATGTCGTAGGGTGGGGCAACACAACCCACCGCAATGCCGCAAGGCATTGATTAAATGATTTGGAATTATGCAAACCTTGCGGTTTGCTATCAGTTGTGGTGCTTTTTGGGATTAGAAGCCCATTTTACGGTGTATTTTTTTGTCTTAAATCAAATATAGGAAATAATTTTTTAGAAAGGTGTAAAAAAGTGATTGCTGATGATTTTTTTAAGATAGAATTAAGGTGTTTTTCATCTTGTTAAAAAGGACACACATTATGAACAAAGTTTTCAAAGTGGTTTTCAACCAAATCACAGGCACTTGGGTGGCTGTTTCTGAAATGGCTAAATCAGCAGGCAAAAAAGCCAGTGTCAGCCTTTTACCCCCCCCCGATGATAATCATTCTCAATTAGTTGCACACCGTTCAGGCAGCCTGAATGGTTTTATTCGTTTTGCTCCTTTGAGTCTTGCCTTAATGGGCGTTTTGGGGAGTACAAATTTATTCGCAGCACAAGCATATTGTTATATTGATGATACAAGCAAAGCATTTTATTGCACAGGTGGTACCGCTGCGGGAGACAGTTCTGTTTCATTGGGTGATCAATCAAAAGCACTTGGAAAATATAGCATTTCAATGGGATACTATAATACTGCCGAAGGTGATAACTCTGTTTCGATTGGTAGAGCAAGCCACGCTGTTGGTAACAGCTCTTCGACATTAGGTTATGGCAACAATGCATATAGTGATTATTCTTCTGCGGTGGGTTATAGCAACGAAGCAAGCGGTCAATATTCTTCGGCTTTGGGTAATCAAAGCACGGCAAGTGGCAATTATGCAACGGCAATAGGCTTTAAGAGTACAGCAAGTGCATTAAGTAGCACTGCCATAGGTTATCAATCTTATGCACAAAGCCGCAATAACACACAATTAACAGGTTATTCGCCCGCAGGAACAAACAACAGTAGCGACACCACAGGCGTGTGGAAAGCCACTTCTGCCGAGTTAGCCGTGGGCGACCCTGAAAATAAAGGCAGCAATGGCATAATCACTCGTCAAATTACAGGTGTTGCGGCTGGCTACAAAGACACGGACGCGGTGAATGTGGCACAGTTGAAAGAAGCAGGAACGGCAGCACAAGACTGGGTTGATAATCAAGGTTTTGCGAAAGCCACTGATGTAACCAGTCAAATCACCGCCGCAGGAACGGCGGCACAAGACTGGGTTAATGCACAAGGTTTTGCCAAAGCAACCGATGTAGCCACTCAAATCACCGCCGCAGGAACGGCGGCACAAGACT
>JAFWTP010000321.1 GCA_017518845.1 Neisseriaceae bacterium | reverse complement strand
TCTTTAATTGCCCGAATTTTGTCGCGGATTTCGGCGGCTTCTTCAAAACGCAAGTCGTGGGCGGCTTTCATCATTTCTTTTTCTAATCGGGTAATTTCTTTTAAAGCGTCTTCTTCATTATTGATTTGTTTGACTTTTATTTTGCTTTTCGCCTTATCATCGTGATACACGCCGTCAATTAAATCTTCCACTTTTTTAACGATTTGCTTCGGCACAATACCGTGTAACTGATTGAAATCTTGCTGTTTTTTGCGGCGGCGGTTTGTTTCGTCAATCGCCGCTTTCATCGAGTCGGTGATTTTATCGGCGTATAAAATGGCTGTGCCGTTGATATTCCTTGCCGCTCTCCCTATGGTTTGAATTAAACTACGAGAACTGCGTAAAAAGCCTTCTTTGTCTGCGTCCAAAACCGCCACTAACGACACTTCGGGAATGTCCAAACCCTCTCGCAACAGGTTAATGCCGACTAACACATCGAATAAGCCTAATCGTAAATCACGAATAATTTCAACGCGTTCTACGGTATCAATATCGCTGTGTAAATAGCGTACTTTAATGCCATGATCCGCATAATAATCCGTCAGTTGCTCTGCCATTTTTTTGGTGAGCGTGGTTACCAAAATGCGTTGATTTTTTGCCGTGCGTTGGCGAATTTCTGCCATTAAATCATCAACTTGTGTTTCAACTGGGCGAATAATAATTTCGGGGTCAATTAAGCCTGTGGGTCGCACCACTTGTTCTACGGTTTGTTGCGAATGTTCGCTTTCATATTGTGCAGGCGTGGCAGAAACAAAAATCGCCTGCGGCATCATTTTTTCAAATTCGTGAAATTTAAGCGGACGATTGTCGCGAGCGGACGGCAGCCTGAAACCATAATCCACAAGATTTTGCTTGCGTGCCGCGTCTCCTTTGAACATGCCGCCGATTTGTGGTATGGTTGTGTGGCTTTCATCTATAAAAATCAAAGCGTTACCGGGTAGATAATCCATTAAAGTGGGCGGCGGCTCGCCTTCTTTGCGGCGAGAAAAATGGCGGGAATAATTTTCAATGCCTTTGCAAAAACCCATTTCATACAGCATTTCTAAATCAAAGCGTGTGCGTTGCTCAATTCGCTGGGCTTCAACAATGCGATTTTCTTTGTGAAAAAATTCAATCCGTTCTCGCAATTCGGCTTTAATGGTTTCGCAGGCAGCCAAAACCGTTTCGCGTGGCGTAACATAATGGCTGGACGGAAAAACCGTGTAACGCCCCACGCGTTTTTTCGTGCCGCCTGTGAGCGGGTCAAACAGGGTAATGCTTTCAATTTCATCATCAAACAGGGAAAGCCGCACCGCCGTTTCAGGACTTTCCGCAGGGTAAATATCCATCACATCACCACGCACCCTGAAAGAACCGCGTTGAAAATCCATATCGCCGCGTTCGTACTGCATGGCGACAAGGCGAGCGATGATTTGTTTTTGCGGCATTTTGCTGTGTTCCTTAATGTGTAGCACCATTTGTGCATATTCATCAGGGTCGCCGATACCGTAAATCGCCGACACTGTTGCCACAATAATCACATCAGGGCGTTCTAACAGGCTTTTGGTCGCCGACAGCCGCATTTGCTCAATGTGTTCGTTAATGGACGAATCTTTTTCAATAAACAAATCGCGAGCAGGCACATACGCTTCGGGCTGATAATAATCGTAATACGACACAAAATATTCCACAGCATTTTCAGGAAAAAACGACCGCATTTCCGCATAAAGTTGTGCCGCCAGCGTTTTGTTATGTGCCATAATAATCGTGGGGCGACCGCTTTGTGCAATCACATTTGCCATAGTATAAGTTTTGCCCGAACCCGTAACGCCCAACAGTGTTTGGGCTTTCAAATTATTATGCAAACCCGACAAAAGCCCCGCAATCGCCACAGGCTGATCACCCGCAGGGGGAAAAGGTTGGTTGAGTTTAAATGGGCTGTTGGGGAAAGTAATCATGGGCATAATGGAGTAGGGCGGTTGGAAAAGTTTTTGATTATATAATAGTTTGAAAGGCTTTTCAGGCTGCCTGAACGCAATAAAAACACGACAGAATAAGATTTTTCTGCCGTGTTGTGTTTGAATACCCCGTTTCAGGCTGCCTGAATGTTTATTTTTCCATTTTCAAACCGTGTTTGCCTGCTAATGTAAAAAGTCGTTGCTGTGCTTGTTGCAACTGCATTTGAGCGTCCATTGCTTCTTTGTTTAATTGAAAAACTGCGTCCGCATCGTTGGCATCAATGGTAAGCATTTTGCGAATGACGCTAACCATTTTATCAAAGCCGTCTGCAATATCTTTTTGTAATTTTTTACCTTCTTCGCTTTTCATATGGAGTTTGCGAATTTCTTGCGGTGTTTTTTCAAAAATAGGCACAAATTCTTCAATCACCTGTTTAACTTCGTCATCGTTTTTGGCTGCTTGAAGTTTTTGTTTATATTCTTGATCCTTGCCTTCATAGCCCAATTCTTTGAATGCTTTGCCCAAAGCAATAATATCCTGCTTTTCAGGATTGCCGCCGCATGCGGTTGTGAATAAAACACCACAGCACAGTGCGGTGAAGAGTAATTTACCAATTTTTTGCCATAAATTCATTTTGCTTCGTCCTTATGTTTCGTAAGTTAAGTGGTTGTTTCAATTCAAAAGAAGTATTTGTTTTTGAATTGAAACGACTGATAAAAAAGGGCTGAAAATCAGCCCCTTTGGATTTAAGTTTTCACTCATTGTTGTGGTGCTTGCTGTTGTGCTTGGTTGTCGTGGTTAATCGACACCATGCGTGCTGGCACAATGGTAGAAATAGCGTGTTTATACACCATTTGCGTTACCGTTGAGTTGCGGAGCAACACAACATATTGGTCGAAAGATTCCACTTGCCCCTGCAATTTAATGCCATTGACCAAGTAAATTGATACAGGCACATGCTCTTTACGCAAGGCATTCAAAAAAGGATCTTGTAATAATTGTCCCTTATTGTTCATTCTGAACTCCATTTATGTTTCGTAGCCGCTTGCCGCTTAAATAAGCACATTTTACTGTGCTCAATCAGGCGAAAAACGACTGTATGTTTAAAGAAAAAAAGAAAAACAACGGACTATGGTAAAAATCACAGTCCATTGCGGATTATATACCATTTTGCAGTGCAAATAAAGTATTCTTATCATCAATATGCGATTTAATTCTGTGAGCGTTTGACAATCGTAGTAAAATAAACCCTTTTCAGGCTGCCTGAAAACAATCAACTTATTTATTTTATATGGATTTTTAACAATATGTCAGACGCACAAAATATTGCTGATAACGGTATTGCCGAAATTAACGCTTGTGGCAATACGCAAGATTTAGAATTGATTAAAGCCCGTTATATGGGCAAAACGGGCAGTTTGAATGCTCTGCTCAAAACTTTGGGCAACTTGCCGCCTGATGAACGAAAAACCGCAGGGGCAGAAATTAACGCTCAAAAAGAACGCTTTCAGGCAGCCTTTGCGGCGAAAAAAGACGCATTGGAGCAAGCCAAGTTAGCCGCCCAGTTGGCGGCAGAAGCGTTGGATATAACCTTACCTGGTCGCAACGCACAAACAGGCGGACTGCACCCCGTAACGCTCACACGACAACGCGTGGTGTCGCTGTTTCACGCAATGGGCTTTGAAGTCGCAGACGGCCCTGAAATTGAAGACGATTTTCACAATTTTCAGGCATTGAATATCCCTGAAAATCACCCCGCTCGTGCCATGCAAGACACTTTCTATGTGGAAAATGGCGATGTGTTGCGTACGCACACTTCGGGCATTCAAATTCGCTATATGCTGGCGAAAAAAAATCCGCCGATTCGCATTATCGCACCAGGTCGGGTGTATCGTGTGGATTCGGACGCAACGCACTCGCCGATGTTTCATCAAGCCGAAGGTTTGTGGGTGGAAAAAGGTGTGTCGTTTGCCGACTTAAAAGCGGTTCTTGCTGAATTTATCCGCAAATTTTTTGAACGAGACGACTTGCAAGTGCGTTTTCGTCCGTCCTTTTTCCCCTTTACCGAACCGTCTGCGGAAATTGATATTCAAATGGAAAACGGCAAATGGTTGGAAGTGAGCGGTTGCGGTATGGTGCACCCCAATGTCTTACGCAATGTGAATATTAACCCCGAAGAATATACAGGCTTTGCCTTTGGCATTGGTTTAGACCGCTTTGCGATGTTGCGATACGGCATTAACGACTTGCGTCTGTTTTTCGATAACGATTTGAATTTCTTAAAACAATTTGCGTAGAGTTTAACTTTCAGGCTGCCTGAAAATGAAAGACTTCACCAAAATTGCCCAAGCAACGAATATTCAGGATAGTCCTGAAATGGCTATTTTGAATAGGGTTGCACGCGAGTGGCAGCAGGGGCAATCGTTGATTGTGTGGGAAGTGATACCGCCTGTTAATGCGAAGTCGATAGAAAATATGGTGATTATTGTTAAAATATTGATTTTAATGAGTGTTTTTTATACTATATTTTTTACATTAGCACCATTGGTACAACTTTTGTTTTATAAGACATTCGATAAGATGGCTATGATTGGGGTGTTTGCCATTTTAAGCGTGGTTTTGCAACTTTTTGTGGCATTGCCTTTGGCGTTAAAATACTTGCGTAGCAATCGTTGGCGAGCAATCAAAATCACCATTGACCGCACGGCAAAAACGGTAACCATTCGCCGTTCATCAAACAATATTCAAACGGCAGCGTTTGGCACGCCGAATGTGTTTTTGCCTGCGTTTAGGCTGCCTGAAAACAATGCGGGGCAATATACGCACAAAAAAGAAGCCTTGCAAAGTCGCATTAGTGCGGAAACAGGTTTTCTTTTTGAAGAATGGGCAGAAATTCAGGCTGCCTGAAAACTTTTTTAATGAACAAGGAAAAAACAATGCAAGACTTTACCCAAATTGGCAATCAGCCGAATGACGATTTTCACAATATTGAAGCCGCCAAAACTTTGGACACGGTTTTTAACGAATGGCAAAGCGGCAAGCAGGTTGTGGAATGGACGGTTATTCCGCCTGCTGACCCGCAGGAATTGGCGAATCGTGAAAAAATGTTGAAAATGTCAATGTTTAGCAGCCCGATATTGCTTGTGGGCGGTTGCGTTTTGGCAGCGGCTTTTGCGGACTTGGGCACAACTATGTCAATCATATTGATTGCAATAGGCATTGGCTTGGCAGTATGCGAATTGATGTTTCTTTTTCCGTATATGATTAAAATGGCTCGAAAAAATTTAATAAACGCCATTACCATTAAAATTGACCGCAATAAAAAACTCGCTACAATCACCCGTCAGCAACAAAATAAAAAAGTGAAATATGGACAGCAAGGCGTTTTGCCTGCGTTCAGGCTGCCTGAAACTAACCGTTCGCAATACGCAGATAAACGAGCAGCATTGCAACAGCAAATCACCGCAGAAACTGGGTTTTTGTTTGAAGAATGATTATTCTAATTACAGGGGCGTCTCATACAGGCAAAACGCTTTTAGCTCAACGCTTGTTAGAAAAAATACACGCTCCGTATTTGTCGATAGACCATTTGAAAATGGGCTTAATTAGAAGCGGTATAACGCATTTAACCGCCCAAGACGATGACGCATTAACGCCGTATCTGTGGGCGATTGTGCATGAAATGGTGAAGACGGCGATTGAAAATCAACAAAATCTTATTGTGGAAGGTTGTTACATTCCTTTTTCTTTTCGGCAGGATTTTGATGAATTTTATTTGCGTGATATTCGTTTTATTTGCTTGGCAATGACGGATAAATTTATCGACACACATGAGAATGAAATCAAACAACACGCTTGCGATATAGAACAACGATTAGAATCCATTTGTGATATAAAACAGTTAAAAGAAGATAATTACAAATATATTCAAGGATTTAGTAAAGAAAATATAGTGTTGATTGATGAGCATTATCAACAAACCATTGACGCAGTTGTTGAAAAAATTGTTCAGGCTGCCTGAACGGGCGGTTATCAATACCTTTTTCATTCATAATGAAATATAATAGCAGGTTTTATTTTAGCGGTTATTTTAGGCTGCCTGAAACTATGGCAAATTAAATTTTTTTGAAAGAATACAATCAATTATGCAATTTTCATATTCTTGGCTCAAATCGTGGGCTAATCCTTATATTGCGGCAGACGAGTTAGCGAATGTGCTGACTATGTCTGGTTTGGAAGTAGAAGAGCAAACTACCGCTGCTCCTGCCTTTACTGGCGTGGTTGTGGCACAGGTAAAATCGGTTGAAAAACACCCTGACGCAGACCGTTTGAATGTAACCCAAGTGGATACGGGTTCGGGCGAGTTAATTCAAATTGTGTGTGGTGCACCAAACGTAGCAGTCGGCGTTAAAGTGCCGTGTGCCTTATCTGGTGCGGTTTTGCCAGGTGATTTTAAAATTAAGCCTACCAAAATGCGTGGGCAGCAATCGAATGGCATGCTGTGTTCTGCCAAAGAATTAGGCTTGGCAGAAGACGCAAGCGGTTTGTTGATTTTGCCTGATGACGCACCAGTGGGGCAGAATATTCGTGAATATTTGGATTTGGACGACACTTTATTCACGCTGAAAATCACGCCCAACCGTGCCGATTGTTTAAGCATTAAGGGTATTGCAAGGGAAGTGAAAGCCTTAACCCATTGCGAAGCCACGCCTTTGTCTATTCCCAAAATGCCGCAAGACACAGACCGAGCCTTTGCCACGCATATTCAATCGCCGCAAGATTGCGGTCGATTATTAACTCGTGTGATTGAAGGCGTGAATGCCAACACGCCCACGCCTGAATGGCTCAAACAACGCATTGAACGCTGTGGCGTGCGTTCGGTGAGTGTGCTGGTTGATATAGGCAATTTTGTGATGCTGGAATTAGGTCAGCCGATGCATGTGTTTGATTTAGACAAACTGGTCGGCAGCCTGAATGCTCGCCGTGCGGTTAATGGCGAAAAATTAGAATGTTTGAACGGCAAAACGGTTGAACTCAAAGACGATACACTGGTTATTGCCGATGAAAAACAGGCGTTGAGTATTGCTGGCTTAATGGGCGGCGAAGCGTCTGCGGTGTCCGATTCTACGCAAAATATTTTGCTTGAATCAGCGTTTTTCTATCCTAATATTATTGCAGGAAAATCAAGACAATACGGCTTTGGTTCGGATTCGTCTTTCCGCTTTGAACGCGGCGTTGATTTTGCCTTGCAAGAAGACGCAATCGAGCGAGCAACCGCCCTGATTATCGGCATTTGCGGCGGCAAGGTAGGCGTTATCAATAAGGCAGAAGCGAGTTTGCCAGAACGCAAAGCCGTATCCGTTCGATTAGACAGAATTAAAACCGTTTTGGGTATTGATATTCCAGTGGATACGGTTGAAAAAATCTTGTCTGATTTAGGCTTAAATCCACAAAAAACCGCTGACGGTTTTAGCGTTGTCGCACCGACATTTCGCTTTGATATTGAAATTGAAGAAGATTTAATCGAAGAAATCGCCCGTATTTATGGCTACGACAAAGTGCCGTTTGACAGCACACAAGGCAAGTTGCTCATGGACAGGCAGCCTGAAACGCAAAAAAATCGCTTTGATGTATTGCGGCAAGCCGCCGCTTTGGATTATCGTGAAGTGGTCAATTACGCCTTTGTGGATAATGCGTGGGAAGAAGATTTTGCAGGCAACACAAACCCTATTCGCTTGCAAAATCCGATTGCCTCACAAATGAGCGTGATGCGTTCTACACTAATCGGCGGCTTGGTTGCCACTTTACAGGGTAATTTAAACCGCAAACAAACTCGCGTGAGATTATTTGAAACCGCACGCGTATTTGCCAAAAACGCAGACGGCACATTCAGGCAGCCTGAAAAAATCGCCCTGTTAGCGTTTGGTACAGCCGCTGCCGAACAATGGGGACAAACCGCACGAAAAGTCGATTTTTACGATGTGAAAGGCGATGTCGAAAACCTATTATCAGGCGAAATCTCGTTTCAGGCAGCCACGCACCCAGCGTTGCACCCTGGACGCAGTGCGGCGGTGTTACAAAATGGCAAGCAAATCGGCATTATCGGCGAATTACACCCCAAATGGGTGCAAAAATACGACTTAACCCACGCCCCGATTGTCGCCGAATTAGACTTTGAAGCCGTTGCACACTGTCGCAAAAACGCCTACACGCCTGTATCGAAATTCCAGCCCGTGCGGCGAGATTTAGCGTTTGTTATGCCCGAAGAAATTCGTGCAGATATGTTGATGAACGCATTAAAATCTGCCCCAAGCGAATTAGTGCAAGCGATTGAAATCTTTGATGTTTATCGTGGCGTAGGGCTGCCTGAAAACAGTAAATCCATTGCGGTGAAAGTGATTTTGCAAAGTTTCGACAAAACTTTGCAAGACGAAGACAGCGAACAAACCATTGCTATCTTAATCGCCGCCGCAGAAAAAATCGGTGCCAAGTTGCGTGGGTAAGATAATTTTCAATCATTTTTCAAAAAAATACGAAAAATGATTGAAAAACAAAACGAATTTGGCGATAATTAACACTTTTAGAGTATTCCACTTTTTTAGGGAAAGCAATATGACATTAACCAAAGCAGAACTTTCAGACATCCTGTTAGACCGAGCAGATTTCCGCATTCACCGTAACGAAGCCAAATTACTGGTAGAACTCTTTTTTGAAGAAATTCGTGCGTGTTTAGAGAATGGCGAAGAAGTGAAATTATCAGGTTTTGGCAATTTCACCTTACGCGACAAACCACAACGCCCAGGTCGCAACCCCAAAACAGGCAAAGAAGTGCCGATTACCGCACGCCGTGTGGTTTCGTTCCATGCCTCGCCCAAACTCAAAAGCATTGTAGAACACCGCAAAGTGAAATAAACACGGCACACTGTTATAGTCGATTCACTTCAAAACTATCCAGCGTTGTTTCGCCATGCCGTATTACTTATACTGTCTGCGGCAAAACGCCTTGGCTACTTTTGAATTGAATCGACTATAAATTTGGTTTAGTCGTCTCAATTTTTAGATTGAGACGACTAAATTTATGCCGTCATCATCTTGCCAAGATGGCTTATCGGCGTTATAATCTTCCCTTTTCAACAGTCGGAGTGTGGCGCAGTCTGGTAGCGCACTTGCATGGGGTGCAAGGGGTCGAAGGTTCGAATCCTTTCACTCC
>JAFWTP010000320.1 GCA_017518845.1 Neisseriaceae bacterium | reverse complement strand
GTCGCCTTCGATAATATCGTTGTAGTTTTTCACCATTAAGCCGCATTCAAAGCCTTTTTTGACTTCTTTCACATCGTCTTTAAAGCGTTTGAGTGAGTCTAATTCGCCTGTGAAAATCACCACATTGTTGCGTAACACACGCACTTTTGCGTCTCGTTTTACCATACCTTCGGTTACCATACAGCCTGCAATATTGCCCACTTTGGAAATGGAAATCACTTGGCGAATTTCGGCTAAACCCAACACCTGTTCTTTTTCTTCGGGCGAGAGCATGCCACTCATCGCGGCTTTTACATCGTCTATCACATCGTAAATAATGTTGTAATAGCGAATTTTCACGCCCTCGTTTTCGGCGAGTTTTCTGGCTCCGCCGTCTGCACGCACATTAAAGCCAACAATCACTGCTTCGCTGGCTAATGCCAAATTAACATCGGACTCGGTAATACCGCCCACGCCGCTGTGAATAATGTTGATTTTAACTTCTTCATTCGACAGTTTATTCAGCGAGCCTGCTAACGCTTCGTATGAACCTTGTACATCGGCTTTGATGATAATCGGCAAGGTTTGTACTTCGCCGCTTTCCATATGCGTGAATAAGTTTTCTAATTTGGCGGCTTGTTGTTTGGCTAAACGCACATCGCGGTATTTGCCTTGACGGAACAGAGCAATTTCGCGGGCTTTTTTCTCGTCTGCTAAAACAATTGCGTCTTCACCTGCGTTTGGCACATCGGATAAACCCAAGATTTCCACAGGAATAGACGGCCCTGCTTCTTTGATTTCTTTGCCGTTTTCGTCTAACATCGCACGCACTTTACCAAACGCCGTGCCTGCTAACAGCATATCGCCTTTTTTCAGGGTGCCTGATTGCACGAGCAGCGTAACCACTACGCCACGCCCTTTGTCCAAACGCGATTCCACAATAATGCCTTTGGCAGGAGCCGCCACAGGGGCTTTCAATTCCAAAACTTCGGCTTCTAACAAAACTGCGTCTAACAATGCGTCTATATTCAAACCTTTTTTGGCTGAAATATTGATACATTGCACATCACCGCCCCACTCATCAGGCACAATGCCGTATTGCGTGAGTTCTTGGCGAATTTTCTCTGGATTCGCCGCTTCTTTGTCGATTTTATTCACCGCAACCACAATCGGCACGCCTGCGGCTTTGGCGTGGTTAATCGCCTCAATCGTCTGTGGCATCACACCGTCATCGGCAGCCACAACCAAAATCACAATATCTGTGGCTTGGGCACCACGAGCCCGCATTGCGGTAAAGGCTTCGTGTCCTGGTGTGTCCAAGAATGTAATCACGCCTTTATGCGTTTGTACATGATACGCCCCAATGTGTTGCGTAATACCGCCTGCTTCACCTGCAACCACAGTGGTACGGCGAATATAGTCAAGAAGCGAAGTTTTACCGTGATCCACATGTCCCATCACCGTTACCACAGGCGGACGCGGCAGTTTTTCGGCTTCAATGTGTTCAGTGCCATCGTCCAAAAATGCCTCTGGATCATCTGCTTCGGCGGCTTTGCCGATATGACCCATTTCTTCAACCACAATCAAGGCAGTTTCTTGGTCTAAAACTTGGTTAATGGTTACCATCATACCCATTTTCATCAGGGCTTTAATCACTTCAACGGCTTTGACTGCCATTTTGTGAGCGAGTTCTGCCACCGTAATGGTTTCAGGCACCACCACTTCATGCACCACAGGTTCAGTGGGTGCTTGGAAACCGTGTTGATTTTCCACCTTGGGCAGTTTTTTGCCTTTTTTCGCACCACGCCATTTGTCCGAATCCAAGTCTATATCTTGATTGCGACCTTTGCCTTTGGCATTGCGGCGTTGTTCTCTGTCGTCTCTATCATTATTATTATTGCCTTTGCGTTTGCCTTTATCAGGACGGCTTTGAGAGCGATTATCATCGTCATCAGGGGCAGGTGCAACAGGTTTTTGAGCCACCGCTTTGGCTTTTTCTTGATTTTTATTTTTCTCTTTATCTTTATTCTTGGCTTTGGCTTCCGCTTTTTTATTATCCGTGGGCTTGGCACTTCTTAACGCCGCTTCTTTTTGCTGTTGAGCGGTTTTCTTTTCTTCTTCCGCACGCAATTTAGCGGCGGCTTTGCGTTCTTCTCGCTCTTGTTTTTGACGCATTAAGGCTGCCTGTGCTTCACGCATTGCCGCCGCACGGCGTTCTTCTTCCGCACGGCGTGCCATTTCTTCATCGCTGATAATCGGTTGCGGTGCGGCAGGGGCAGCAGGTTTTGCCGCTTTGCCTTTTTTCGCCTTATTGTCATCAGGCGATTTTTCTTTGGCAGGTTTTTTGGCTTTTTTCGGTTTGTCTTCCGCTTTATTATCCGCCGATTTTTCAGGCGATTTTTCAGGCAGCCTTTTTTCCGCTTTGGGTTTTTCGGCTTTTTCAACCTTTTCTACTTTTTCCTGTTTTTCTGCTGGCACTTCTTCTTTTTTCACTGCCACAGGTTTTTCAGGCAGCCCTTTTTCTTCTTTTTTATCAACCACTTCTGATACAGGTTGTACTTTTTCAGGCGAAGACACAACCGCAGGTTTTTCTTCTGTTTTAGGCGGTATCACTTCTGCCGCAGGTGCGGCAGCCGCAGGCGTTTCATCAATCGGCGGCACAATCACACGGCGTTTGCGGCGAGTAACCACTTCCACACCCGCCACCGTGCTGTGTTCTTCCTTATTTCGCGTTCTGACTTCTTTATTGTCTGCCATTTTCGCACTCCCTACATCATTCAAACCAACCCGATTGCGTGCGTGCCTGCATAATCACATCGGCGGCGGTATCGTTATCCACGCCTGTAATTTCCACCAACTCATCGGTAGATAATTCGGCTAAATCGTCCAAATTGTTAATTTCCGCATTCAGCAAATCCAACAACATTTGACGGTCTTCGCCGCACAAGGCTTTTAAGTTTTCATCGGCGTTATTGAGTTTTTCTTCATCGGCAACCGATTGAGCCAACATTGCGTCTCTGGCTCTTGTGCGTAAAATCACCGCAGTGGGTTCGTCAATGCCGTCAATTTCCAACATTTCTTCCAACGGCACATACGCCACACCTTCCAAAGAATCAAAGCCTTCTTGCACCAAAATCAAAGCGGTTGCTTCTTCAATGTTTAATTTATCCATAAACATTTTGGTTAAAGCACGGTCTTCGGCGTTGTAGCGTTCTTCGGCTTCGGCAACGGTTAAGATATTCAAATTCCAGCCTGTTAATTCCGCAGCCAAACGCACATTTTGACCGCCGCGACCGATTGCCATCGCCAACTGGTCTTCTGCCACCACCACATCAACTGCGTGACGGTCTTCATCAATTAAAATTCGCGTAACCGCCGCAGGGCTTAATGCGTTGATAATAAATTGTGCAGGTTCGGGCGACCACAACACCACATCAATGTTTTCGCCTGCCAACTCTTCGGTAACCGCTTTCACGCGACTTCCCTTAACACCGATACAAGTGCCTTGTGGGTCTATGCGTGGGTCGCCTGATTTCACCGCAATTTTGGCACGCAAACCAGGGTCGCGGGCAACGGCTTTAATTTCCAACAAACCGTCTTCAATTTCAGGCACTTCCATTTCAAACAGTTTGACCAAAAACTCTTTGGCTGTGCGACTTAAAATAACCGTAGAACGATTATTATGCTGGCGAATTTCACGACAAAACGCACGAATACGGTCGCCTGTGCGGAATTTTTCGCGTGGAATTAAATGTTCGTTCGGAATAATCGCATCTAACTTGCCGATTTCCACAATCACGCCATTTTTTTCTATGCGTTTAACCGTGCCTGTAACCAAACTTTCTTGGCGTTGCAAAAATTCATTCAAAATTTGCTCGCGTTCGGCATCACGAATGCGTTGCAAAATCACCTGTTTGGCAGTTTGAGCACTGATGCGACCAAATTCAGCCGCTTCAATTTCTTCTTCATAAAATTCACCCACTGCCATTTTTATGCCTAAATCTTCTTCTACCGCTTCATCAATTTTTTGTTTGTATGAATCGACATAATTTTCGGCAGAGACAATTTCCCAACGGCGAAAGGCTTTATATTCCCCAGTTTCACGGTCAATGGCAACACGCACATCAAAGCGTTCGTTACCAGGCTGCTTACGCACCGCCCCTGCTAACGCAAATTCCAAAGCGTCAAACACAATATCTTCACTGACATTTTTTTCACCAGCCAGTGCTTCTGCCAACAATAAAAATTCACGACTCATTTGTTTTTTACTCCTAAAAAATTTTCAAAAATTCGTTTCAGGCTGCCTGAAACGAAGTTCAACGAGCGAAAGCGAAGTTAAAAACATTTAACCTGCTGTAATCATTTTGTTTTTTTATTGTCACACGGATTCGATTTTGCTAACGCAATTCCTTTAAATTTTATTTTAAAGATTTTGCGTTAGCAAAATCGAATCCGTGTGACATTAAAAAAAATCTATCCTTTCAGGCAACCTGAATTTAATTTTGAATGTCATTCATCAATTTCAGGCTGCCTGAAACCTTAAAATTCAGGTTTCAAGCGTGCTTTTTCGATATTATTCACAGCAATCGCCACATCGCTTCCATCAACCGTTAAAGTTAATGTATTGTTTTCAAAGTGTTTTATCACGCCCACAAATTTTTTTCGCCCATTTTCAGGCAAACGCAATTTAACTGTGGCTTTTTCGCCGATAAAACGCACAAAATCCTTTTCCTTTTTCAGCACTCTATCCAAACCAGGGGACGACACTTCCAAGCGTTCGTAATCCACATTTTCTACCATAAACAAACGGCTTAAATGATTGCTCACAAACGCACAATCATCAACCGTAATGCCGCCGTCCTTATCAATAAAAATGCGTAAAGTGCCGTTGTGCGTCATTTCCACATCCACACACTCATAACCTAACGGCGGCAAAGTTTTGTCTAATAATTGTTCAATATCCATACGCTATATGCTTGTTTTATAGTCATTCACCTGCAAAAGTAGTCAAGGCGGTGAAGTCGAAGACAGTATAGATAATACGGCGAGACGAACCAACGCTGAATAATTTTGTAGGTGAATGACTATTACCATAAAAAAATGGGACGCTTGGCGACCCATTCCCGAAAAATCAATTACGAAAACTTGTTGATTATAACCGATTTCGCAACAAAAATAAAGTGTTTTTTAATGTTTTCAGGCAGCCTGAAAACACATTATTTAACAAAAAAAGTTCTTGCCCCAGTAAAACGAGTGGCGTAATATTTATCGCTTAAATAATTGATTTTAATTGAACTTTTACGGCTTGGAGCGTGGATAAAACGGTTTTCACCAATATACAAACCCACATGCGAAAATTTTTTGCCGTTGGTATTAAAAAACACCAAATCGCCCACTTGCAACTGATTTTTGCTAATCACCTTACCAGCCGCCGCCATATCGTGTGCGGTGCGGGGCAGAGATACATTCAGCACTTCACGATACACAAACTGCACCATACCGCTACAATCAAAGCCAGTATTGCGATTGCTGCCGCCAAAGCGATACGGCGTGCCGATGAGACTCATACTTTGCAACATCAATTCGTTAGACGCGGCGGCGTGGTCAATGTGGGTAATGCGAACGCTTTTGGCAGTGGCTTGCGGGCGAGTTTTTGGAGACGATTTTGCCGCAGGCGGTGTTGAACTGGAACACGCCGTCATCAAAGCCACACACAAAATACACCAAAAACGCCACATACTTATTCCTTTTTCAGGCTGCCTGAAAAATCTGCAACCGTTTATAATACGCATATTTCTCAATACACCAAAATATGATGAATACCGAACCCATACGCCTATCCAAACAAATGGCTCAACTGAAAATGTGTTCTCGCCGTGAAGCCGATGAATATATTGAAAAAGGCTGGGTGCGGGTTAATGGCAGTCTCGCCGTTTTAGGGCAGAAAGTCATGCCGTATGACAAAATAGAATTATTAACCCCTGCACGGCAAAATATTCAAAACAAAATCACCGTTATTTTACATAAACCAGTGGGTTTTGTCAGTAGCCAGCCTGAAAAAAATTATTTATCGGCGTTATCGTTGATTACTGCGGATAATTTTGACGCAAAAAATAATGAACAACCGCCTAAATTACCCATAAAAGGATTAGCACCAGCAGGACGATTAGATATTGATTCTACTGGATTATTGGTGCTAACACAAAACGGTGTGATTGCCAACAAAATTATCGGAGAAAAAAGCACAATAGATAAAGAATATTTGGTGCGTATTGCAGGAAAATTAGATGATAATGGCTTAAAATTGCTTAATTTTGGTTTGTCTTTGGACGGCAAAAAACTCAAACCCGCGATTGTTACACGGCAAAATGAACAACAATTAAAATTTATTTTACAAGAAGGCAAAAAACGCCAAATTCGCCGTATGTGTGAATTAGTGGGCGTGAAAGTGATTGGCTTAAAACGGGTGCGTATCGGCAAAATTAAATTAGGCGATTTGCCTTTGGGCAAATGGCGAGTTCTGTCGCATAATGAACGGTTTTAAATGGTTTCAGGCAGCCTGAAACTTTTGCAAAACCTATTTATCTATATAACAAATGCAATCGTTATAGGGTGGGCTTTCCAGCCCACCAGCCGCCCGATAGGGCGGAATTTTCTTAAATATCAATAAGTAATCAACTGAAAATGTATTAAACTACCCACCAGCAAACCGATAGGTTTGTAAAAAAATGATTTATCAAAGCCTTACGGCTTTGCGGTGGGCAAGAATGCCCACCCTATAACGAATGCTTTTTTGTTTCGGATTGAGTTTTGCACAGGTTTCAGCCTGAAATTGATTTTGTTAATAAAAAACACAAAAACAATAGTCGTAAAACGGTGCAAAAACGGTGTTTTTGCTTTATTTTTTAGCGTTAAACTTTTTATTGATAAAACAAATGGTTGCGTTTTTTATGAGCGTTCAAAGGGTATATAGTTGCCCCCCCATTTCGGGGTGGGCTATAATCGCAATATCTGTATGGTTGGCGGCACAGGTGTTATAGCCGCCCCCCCCAAAATTGGGTGGGCTATATACCTTAAAAGGTATGAACAGGCTGTAATAAGAGCAGTGTGGTTAAAAGACGCTCGCGTGGTATGTGTGTGCATTCGCACAAAAGGGGTATCCACTTATCCACACAACAATCCCCCAAGCAATCAAAACCGACAAGTTAAAACTTGTCGGTTTTGTCTTTTTATTTCGTCATTGCAAGTTTTTCAGGCTGCCTGAAAATTGAATAAAACCGCGTGGGGCTTCAAAGTTGCCTGCCATACGCATAAATGCTTTATTCGTCATCATGAAACAATTCATCAAAGCCTTGTCGCTCTTCTGGGGCAATCGGGGTGATTTTGCGTCCCAAAACATCAACAGCGTATTTGGTAACTTCCATATTTTGAATGCCCACGCTCTCATAAAAAGCGTCTTCTTTTTTATCTTTTTTGTTTTCGGCTTCTTCAACAATTTCATCATCAGATGATTTTTTCTTTTTACCAAATTTTGATTTATAGTTTTTCACTTTTTGTAAATCGTCTTCGGGTTGTTGAATATCCACACCGCCCGTTGCAATATTACACTGCCGATAATACCCAAAAATGCGTTTTTCAGGATTTTTCTTATCGCGAATTTCAATTAAATCAAATGGATAGAATGAATAGATAAATTCATATTCGTCCGTCATTTCTAACCATTCTTTTTTCTTGCCTGTGTCTTTATCTTTTCCTGACACAATCGCACGATTAGGCAAAACGCCGTTTGTGGCTTGGTGTGCGTAAATCGGCACAATATAATTTTTGTGCGTTTTTTTGTGGCGGAAAACATCAATGCGTATCATCGTGGCATTTGCCACAATGCCGCCACGCAGGTGAATGCTACTTTGCGGTTTATTTTTGTGCGTGGATTTTTCCGAATACAAGGTTTCCAAATGCCCTTGCCCTGAAATTTTTTTATGCACTTTGCGTGAAACAAACAAAGGTTGCACAAATTCGTGCTGTGCTAATTCGGCTGGGCGGTCGGAGAGTTTGTCGCGAATTAAATCAAGAAGTTCATCACGGTGTTCAATGTCTAACACTTCCCACAAAACTTCCCCTGTTTCAGTGTCAATTTTTTCCACTTGATTAAACACACGCAAGTTAATTTCGTTGCGGAAAAAGTCCCACGGCGTAGGAAAAGGTTCTTTGGCGTGATAATGTCCGTCAATCAAGCGATTTTCTTTGCGTTTATGCCAAAGAGTGAGTTTTTGTTGCATACTTTCGGTTGTGCAAGCCACAATAATTGCGTCTAATGCGTGATGACGGTCGTTATCTTCTCGCACTTTGGCAAAGCCCCAAGAGTTGCGTAATAGCGAAGTAATCTGCCCTTGTGGGGCAAATACTTTTTTAGAAAAATGCTCAACGCCTTGTTTATCGGTATATTTCAGGCTGCCTGAAAACGATAGTTTGTTTTCAATATAGTTAAGCAAAAAGCGAGTGGCGTATCGTGTGTCGTTAATATTGCGTTCGATAAATTCCTTATCGTCTAACTCACGGCGTAAAATATTTTGTTTTTTACGCAAGGAAAAACGGCAAGCATTTACCCTTGCTTCAAAATCACGCCATTTTTGTTCATCTTGTCCCAACCATTCAAACGGCGTTTTGTTGCCTTTGTTTTGATTTTCTGCCCCCAAGACCAAAACTTTATTATTTTGGCTGTCGTCCCAAGAACGCGAAAACGGTATGGCGTGGTCAATTTCCACATAACCTTTTTCAAAAATTTGTTCTAAATCAATCGGTTTTCCTGAATACAAACATTTGCCGTGCTGATTATCATACAAGCGATACAGCAAAATATCCTTGCCTTTGGGTTCAAAACCGTGATTTTCAATAAAACGCTCTCGTTCTCTTTCTCTTTCGGCTTGATTGTCTTTGTTTCGTTTTTCAATTTTATTGCGTTCATCACGGCTTTTGCCTAAATCTCGCCCCATTTCAATATGCACCCTGAAAGGTTTGCCGTGTTGGGCAATAAGGGCGTTAATAATTTTGCGAGCCTGCGTTATGGTGCGATACACCACTGGATTATTTGGCGTGTCAGGGTCTTTTTTATCAATCGGCGGCAGTTTGTCGTGGGCTTGTTTGTTTTTACTTCTGCCGTAATGGTTGCCAAAAACCTGCGTACAGGCTTCGTCATAACGCAAACCGTTTTCCATTAAGGGCAAAATTTCACGAATGGCTTTAAGCGATAAATTCAGCGATTTATCAAAATTTAACTCTAAAATCGCCTCAATTTCATTTTTAGAAAATCCGCCTAAATGTTGTCTTCTATCCTTATCTTCCTTGTAAAATGCCAAAACTTCGCCGATTTTGGTCTAATTTTGCAGGATTGTTTTTTAAGGCTTCCCATTCGTTTTCTAAACCATTTTCGGTATATTTTTTACGCAGGTCGTGAAAAAACTTGGCTTCAAAAAGCACCGTTTTTTCACTATCGACAAGATTTTGTTCAGGCGTTTTGTCTTTATCATAAACATAACGACATGAATTAAAAGTTGCGTTTTCAGGCAGTTTGAGTAATTGACGAATATGTTTAAATTGAATACCGTCTTCTAAATATTCTTTGCTTCTTAATCGGAATAATTTAATTTCTTCTGCGGTTAATTTTCTAAATACAATTTCTTTTAATAATTGCCATTCTTCGTCTGTTAATTTGCGTTCTCGCCCTTTTTCTTTGATTTTCAACTTATGAAGTTCAGAAAGCCACACAAAGCGTTCGGCGATGTAACAATGTTTGGGACTACGGTCTTCATTTTCATAAACCGAACATTTGCCCCACATTTTTTTCAATGCGTCCCCTTGCAAAACAGGTTTTTGGTCAATCAAAATATGATACAACTGACCGCATAAATCAGGCGTGGCACGAGTATTGCCAAATTCTTTTTGTTTTTCAAAGATTAAGCGTAATTCATTTGCCGAATCAAGACGGTTAAAGGTGTGCAGATAAGAGCCTTCTTTTTGATGAACGCCGTCTTTAATAATGGGAATTTTCTGCCCCTGTGCGTCTAATTCAAACTGCCCCTTGTTTTCGCCTTTGGTTATGCGTTTGTAAGCAAGCGTTTGCTTATTTCGCATTTGACCGTGTTCTTTTAAGAAATAATGAACCGCAATTTCCGCAGGGCTTTGATATTCTTTATTTTCTAATAAATTATGATTTTCCGTAACGCCTTTTAGCATTTTGCCCGTTTCCGCGTCCGCATTTTTGCGTTCCGATTTTCTTGTAGAAAGATAACCCCTGTGTTTGACCAAATGACAAATCACTGCCGCAAATTCCGCTCTTTCTAATTTGCATTGCAAGGCTTTCACTCGCAACTGCCATACATTAGAAAAAAAGGCTTGTTCACCGTCTTTCAGGCTGCCTGAAAGCAGTTGTTGTTCAGGAATACCAATCTTTTTCAATAATTTTTCATTGCGTTCTTTAATAAGCGTTGTATCTTTGTCTTTTTTATGTTTTGGATTTTGACAATAGGCAGCCTGAAACTCATTTGCCGTTAATAATCCGTGTCTGAACAACAATTTTCGCACTTGCCGCATACGGTTGGCACGGCGGGCAATGGTGCGTCTTTGACTGCGTGCTTGACGGCGTGCAAAATTCAAACTTGCTGGTTTTGTTTTATCTTTAACTTCTGCTTCCTTGAAACACCGCACCCCACAATCAATCAACCCCATCGGCTGTGCTTGCTCTTTGCCGTCTTTGTCTGTATGAATAGCCACTTCAACGCACGCCCAACCTACGGACGCAATGCCCAAATCCAAACCGATAATGTAATCTTGCTTTGCCATTTGAAACACTCCTTATATTTAACGCATTGTTGAGAAAGGATTTATCATAGCACAGGCAATCGGGATAAAATTTGTGATAAAACAAAGTTTCAGGCAGCCTGAAAACAACCAAAGACGATAAAAGACAAAACCGACAAGGCTTCACTTGTCGGTTTTGATTGTTTGTTTATGGTTAGTGGATATGATTTACCACGCGAGCTTCACTCTTAAAAGAAATCCCTAAAAACCAAATTTCTCAAAAGAATGCCATAAACGGCTCTTATTACAGCCTTTTTGCCCCCCAAAGAATGAAGTAGTGGTATATAGGCTACCTAATTTTGGGGGGCGGCTATAACTCTGTACCGATGCTTTTTCAACAGGGGTTTATTATAGCCCACCCCGAAATGGGGGGCAACTATATACCACTTGGAAGTCAATAGAAAAATAACAACCATTTGATTTATCAATAAAAAACACAACGCTAAAAAATAAAGCAAAAATACCGTTTTTGCACCATTTTACGACTATTATTTTTGTGTTTTTTATTAAAAAAATCAATTTCAGGCTGCCTGAAACTTTATATTTGCACAAATATCCACTTTTTTTGATAAAAAACAAATACTTTTATTTTTAATATACAGATAATAAAAGAAATTTTATAAAAGGAGTAAAACCATGTCGTGGCGAAGTGTGTTTATTTCCAAACCTGCCAAGTTGTCTTTGCGTGATAACGCTTTGTTTATTAAGCAAGAATGTGAAATTAGCGTGCCTTTGGAAGACATTGCGGTGGTGGTGATTGATTGTCGTGAAGTGGTGATTACCGCACCGCTTTTAACCGCTTTGTCGCAATTTGGGGCAACGCTCGTTGTGTGCGATGAGCATTTTTTACCCTGTGGGCAGTTGTTGCCGTTTTCGCAACACAGCCGTTTTTTGAAAATGTTATCTTTGCAAATGACATTGTCAAGTGAAATAAAATCTATTCTGTGGCAAAAGATTATTTGCCAAAAAATTTATCATCAATCTTTTGTGCTTAAATGTGCGGGTCTTGATAATTTATCGCAAAAATTATTAACGCTATCAAATGAAGTCAAAGAAAATGATTCAAATCGCTGCGAAGCACATGCCGCCGCTTTATATTTTCCTGCTTTATTTGGCAATGGTTTTTCGCGTGGCATAGATACGCCGGTGAATATTCGCTTAAATTATGGTTATTCGATTATGCGTTCAGCCGTAGCCAGAGTGTTAGTGGCATATGGCTTTTTACCAACATTAGGCTTATGGCATAAAAATGAATTAAATGCGTTTAACTTATGTGATGATTTAATGGAAGTTTTTCGTCAAATAGTGGATTTAGAAGTTTATACGCAATTTGTTTCAGGCAGCCTGAACGATGAATTTGAAACACCCGATAAAGCACAATTAGTTAAATTACTTAATTATGAAATGATTTTTCAAAATAAAAAACACAGTGTTTTATCGGCAATGGAACAAATGGTTAAATCGCTTACAGCGGTTTTTCATCATCAAAATGCAGATTTTTTCAGGCTGCCTGAAATATCATACGCTAATGAGTGTCAATATGAGTAATCGTTTTATGCGTATTATTGTTTTTTTTGACTTGCCTGTTAAAACTTCGGAAGAAAGAAAGATTGCAAATCGTTTCCGTAAATCGTTAATTAAAGACGGTTATTCTATGTTGCAATTATCGGTTTATTCCAGAATTGTTCGGGGGCGAGACGCAGTTGCCAAACACGAGCGGCGTTTAATTCAAATGCTGCCCAAAGACGGCAATGTGCGTTGCTTGGAAGTTACCGAAAAACAATACGCGGGCATGAAACTGTTAATCGGCAACAACACGCAACAGGAAAAAAAGGTGAATGCTGAACAGTTTTTGTTGTTTTAATCACTTTCAGGCAGCCTGAAAGATTATTCAAAATCGTCTATAATGGCGGACTTATTTCATCAATCAAAGCATACGCAAAATGAACACGCAAGACAAAACCACGCATTTTGGTTATCAAACCGTGAATGAAACCGACAAAGCAGGCAAAGTGGCAGATGTTTTTCATTCGGTTGCTAAAAAATACGACATTATGAACGATGTAATGAGCGTGGGCTTGCACCGTGTGTGGAAGTCTTTTACGCTGAATACCGCGGGCGTTCGCACTGGGGCGAAAGTGTTGGACATTGCAGGCGGCACGGGCGATTTGGCTCGCGGCTGGGCAAAACGCGTTGGGCAAACGGGCGAAGTGTGGCTGACGGACATCAATTCGTCTATGCTGACAGTCGGACGAGACCGCTTACTCAACGAAGGCAAAATTCTGCCTGTGGCGTTGGCAGACGCGGAAAAGCTGCCTTTTCCTGATAATTATTTCGACTTGGTGTCGGTTGCGTTTGGCTTACGCAATATGACGCACAAAGATGTGGCGTTGCAGGAAATGTGCCGCGTGTTAAAACACGGTGGCAAGTTGCTGGTGTTGGAGTTTTCCAAAATTTACGAACCTTTGCAAGGGGTGTATGATTTTTATTCGTTCAAATTCCTGCCTACATTCGGCAAAATTATTGCAAAAGATTCAGAGAGTTATCAATATTTAGCCGAATCAATCCGCATGCACCCTGACCAAGAAACACTCAAACAAATGATGTTAGACGCAGGCTTTACAACAGTGGATTATCACAATATGAGTGCAGGCATTGTGGCATTGCATAAAGGTATTAAGGCATAAGTATTTGTCTTATATAATAAAAATGCTTGTTTTTTTGATATAAAACAAGCGTTTTTTGTTTTTCAGGCAGCCTGAAAAAGTTTTTTAATGCCACACGGATTCGGTTTTCCTAACGGAAAACCTTTATAGTCAAACAACTTCAAAATGTTAAAAACTGTGTCAAAAGCGAGTGGCAATTCAATGAATTGCATAGCAATTCATCAATGCTGATAAGCGTTGTAACGGACTTATCTGTTATCATTTCAGCCAGCCTTACTTCATTAAAAACGCAAAATATTTTGTACGATGACATTCAAAGGTTTAGAATAATGCTTTTTTGCTTTGACATTGTTTTGACGCATTGAAAATGGCTTTACATTCTGATGACTTATCGACCCACAGTAGCGAGCGGCGGTTGATTGACGCGGCGGCGGCTAACCGTTTGGAAGAACAATTTGAATATGCTTTGCGACCGAAAACGCTTGACGAATATGTCGGTCAGGACAAGGTGCGTGAGCAGTTGTCGATTTTTATTCAGGCAGCCAAAAATCGTGGCGATGCGTTAGACCACACGCTGTTATTTGGTCCGCCTGGTTTGGGTAAAACCACTTTGGCAAATATTATTGCACACGAATTAGGCGTTAATTTGCGGCAGACTTCGGGTCCTGTGTTAGAGCGGGCAGGCGATTTAGCCGCCATTCTCACTAATTTAGAAGCCCACGATGTGTTGTTTATTGATGAAATTCATCGCCTAAGCCCTGTGGTTGAAGAAATTTTATACCCCGCTTTGGAAGATTTTCGCTTGGATATTATGATAGGCGAAGGCCCTGCGGCTCGTTCGGTCAAAATTGATTTGCCGCCTTTTACACTCATCGGCGCAACCACGCGGGCAGGTATGCTCACCAACCCTTTACGCGACCGCTTTGGCATTATTGCACGATTAGAATTTTATCATCATGACGATTTGGCTCATATTGTGTCGCGTTCCGCACGGCTATTAAATATGCAATTAAATAACGATGCGGCAAAGGAAATTGCCTGCCGTTCTCGTGGCACGCCACGCATTGCTAATCGCTTGTTGCGGCGTGTGCGTGATGTTGCCGAAGTCAAATTTGCAGGCGAAGTCAGTATTCAGGCAGCCGATATGGCGTTGAAAATGCTTGATGTGGATAGCGTTGGCTTGGATACTATGGATAGAAAATTGTTAGAAGCCGTGCTGCATAAATTTTCAGGCGGGCCCGTAGGCTTGGATAATATTGCCGCCGCTATCGGCGAAAGCACCGACACCATTGAAGATGTGATTGAACCGTATCTTATTCAACAAGGTTTTCTGCAACGCACGCCGCGTGGTCGCGTGGCAACGCAGATTGCCTATCAACATTTTGGCTTAACGCAGTAAGAAGATGAAAAATGGCTACCTTAAAAAAAAGACGCAAAAGACGCATTGCAAATCTCTTACACGCCAAAATGCACTATCTGCATGAAAACAATATATCTTTTGCCAACTTCCGCCGCTTGGGCTATTTAATGGCGTTTTTGGGCGGAGCGATTAACGCAGGCGGTTTTTTCGTTTTCGCCTTTGCTCATTACACTTCGCATGTATCAGGCGAAATGGCGAATATTGCCGACTCTTTATATTTAAAAAAATGGGAAGCCGCCTTAACTTCGTTTTTAATGGTATTAAGTTTTATCTTCGGTGCGGCACATTCCAGTTGGACAATTCTGTGGGCAAAACGCCATCGTTTCCGCAGTTCATTTGGCTTATCCATGTGGTTAGAAGCCTTGTATATGTTGCTATTTGGGCTATTAGCAACCTTAATGCACGAATTTGGTGATACTTATCTGCTGTGGTCGCCCGCCCTAATGACAATGTGCTTTATTATGGGCATGCACAACACGGTGATGACCATTTTATCGAATGGCGTGGTGCGTACCACGCATATGACAGGTTTTGCAACCGACATCGGCATTGAACTTTCCAAAGTGCTGTATTACAGCCGCAGCAACAACCCCAAACTGCCCGATGTGCAAGTGAATATCCCAAAAATCAAACTCTTTTCAGGCGTGATGGTCAGTTTTGTCATCGGCGGCTTTTGTGGTGCATGGGGCGTGAATGTCATCGGCTATCAATTTGTGTGGCCAGTGGCGTTTGTGCTGTTTCTAATCGGTTTTACATCAATCGGCTACGATGTCAAACTGCGGTTGCGTATTTGGCTTTATAAACGCAATAAAAAACGCAGAAGTAAGGCAGTGAAATAATTTCAGGCTGAAACCTTTGCAAAACCTATTTTAAGCATATAACAAAGGCAATCGTTATAGGGTGGGCTTTCCAGCCCACCATTCGCCCGACAGAGCGAAATATTCATAAAAAACAATGAGTAATCAACGCCTGTTGGCGTTTCGGTGGGCAGGAATGCCCACCCTATAACGGACGCTTTTTTGTTTCAGATTGAGTTTTGCAAAGGTTTCAGGCTGCCTGAAAACCCTTTCAGGCAGCCTGAAACTTCTTTATTTCAAAACAATCAAACAATTTTCTGTGCCAATTCGCCTGCACTATAACGGTTTGCCATTTTTTCT
>JAFWTP010000319.1 GCA_017518845.1 Neisseriaceae bacterium | reverse complement strand
GTAGAACATTTTAATAAAAATAAATTTGATAATTATTCCTATTTATATTACAATGCAGTTGATTTGAAATTCTTTTGATAATCATTCTTAATTTTTTGTGTTCCTTTTATGTGTGCAAAAACGCAAAACGGCAAGTAGTGTTTATTCAAGGGAATTTCAAATCGCCCAAGTTTTTGTTTTTATCATCAATTTCTTCCTTACCCAAAACCCTACAAAATCTGTGCGGATTTTGTGGGGACTTCCTTTAAATTGCAGGGGATATAAAATGAAGCACGCTCAACTGTCTTTACTGACCATTGCTTTGTCGGCGGTTTTTTCCTGTGTGGCGTATGCACAAAATCAGTCGCAAACGGCAAATCGTGTGCAATGGACAGATAATCATCACACTCAAATGGCGGCGGAAAATGTTCGCAAAATCAATGCACAAATGGTTTCAGGCAGCCTGAATGTGCCTGATGATTTACAAATCAATCAATCATATGATTTAAATAACAATGCGGAAGTTTTATCTAATCTTTCAGGCAGCCTGAATAATCAGGAGATTGCCACGCCGACTGTGTCGGCTCGCAATGACGGTGTAGATATTTCAGGTAGCCTGAAAACGGATATTTGGCAAATTGATAACTCATATGCTTTGGAAAATAACCATTTTTCAGGCAGCCTGAACAATATTTTTCAGCAGGATAAAGAAACCGTTTTATGGGCAGAAAATAATGTTACGGAAACGAAAACAGATGCGGTTTCAGGCAGCCTGAATGACAAGGAGATTGCCACGACTGCTACGCAGTCTCGCAATGACAGCAATGTTTCAGGCAGCCTGAACGATAACGAAACGCCTATTGCCGAAACCGCAAATACCGCTAACGCAACTGAATTAGAAAGCATTACCGTTACTGGACAACGCAATCAATCGCCCACCGACACGCATAAATCTACGCTTAACCGCGACCGTTTAACCAAAACGGCAACCAACAATGGCGATATTGGTTCGGCGTTAAAAATGTTGCCGAATGTGCGTTTTGATAACAGCAACGGCGGTTCGATGAGTGCGGGCGAAATTTCGCCGTCTAAAATTTCCATTTCAGGCAGCCAACCCTATCAAAACGCTTTTACTATTGACGGTATTGGCTTTAACAACGATTTAAATCCAGGTTATGAAAATAATGCTCAAAATCCAGGTCAGTTAAAAAATGCAGCCAATGGTCGAGCCCAAGCATTGGCATTAGATGTCAATATGTTAGAAAAAATTGAAGTCTATGATTCCAATATTCCAATTTACGCCCCAAGCGGTGTAGCGTGGATTAACACGGAAATTCGCCGTCCGAATAAAGATTTTGGTTTTGAAATTAAGCACCGTTATACCAACGGCAGTGTGGCAAAGGGTTTTCCTAACAGTTTAACCAAATATCATGTTGATGAAGATAAAACGCGTGAAGAGTTACTCAATCGTGATGGCAATGTTTATACCTATTACGACACGCCTGAATTTCAAAAACACAAAACAACCATCACCGTGGAAGGTCGCCCTACCGAAAAATTAGGCATTATTGGACAATTTCAAAAATTTGAAAGCCGTATGCCCATTCAACTGAATACGGTGGATATTACAGGCGAATCAGGTTACAAAGCACCAACGCCATATGATACGCCCAACAATTTCGGACAACGCCGTGAGAAAAAAGAAACGCAATACAACGCCACCGTCAAAGCGTTTTACGATGTGTCGGACGATTTGAATTTAGACTTCACTTATATTTATTCGCCTGATTACTATAAAACATTTATGGCAGGTTCAGATGGTAGTTATTACACCAAAGACCACGGCGGACACGCTTTTGGGCAAACGACTAAATGGAATAATTCTTGGGGCAACCTGAAAAATACTTTAAGTTTTTCACGCTATGAAGACAGCAAAACCGCACACAATTATTCGGATATTTACCGCTTTGCGATGATTTCCGACAATAGCCACTGGGGGCGTGAAGAAGAAGGTAATGTCATCGGTGGTCCTGTGCCGAGTAAATCAACGCAAACTTCTTTTACGGAAAGTTTGCAACAAGATTTTAAACCATTCAAATTAGGCAAAACCGAACACAGCATTTCCGCAGGTTTAGATTTTACTTTTCAAAAAGCCAAATTCGGCTATGTTAGCCCCAATTTTTGGCGAGAAGACACCAACAACGCCGTACCGATGACCGAAGAAGAAATGCAAAAATGTATTGCAGGTAATGACTATCGTTTTTGCGATCCGTCTCGCACTTATGATGTCGGCTGGTTGGGTGTGGGCAGTAAAGGTTTTCTGCCTACCAATCCAATGTTTGAAACCGAAGAATATATCAACCCTTGGACAGGCAAACCTGTTGGTGCAACGACCGCTTCTTATCTTAAAAAGGGAGCATTGGCTGACAAAATGTTGATTTGGAAATACGGTAATTATGTCCAAAAAATTCGCCATTATGACGGCACGCGAAAAGTGAATATCAATAATAAAAAATTCGATATTTGGGTGCAAGATAAAATCGAATGGCCGTTGGGAGGCAATAGCCGTTATGGTCAATTAACATTCACCCCTGCCTTAAAATTAGACTGGGAAGACTTAAATAAAAACAAAGATCTCTCTTGGCGTTTTGTAACTGAATACGATTTCCCTTGGAACGAAAGCAAACCGCAATACGCCACTAAATTCACCACAGGCATTAACCGTTATTACGGACGCAATTTTTATAACGGACGCTGGGAAGATATTCAAGACACATTAGAAACCGTGTTATGGCGTGATTCACCAGCCGTGCGTTTTGAAGATGTGTTGGCAGGTGATGTGATTTGTACCGATACCGACAAAGTGGATAAAGAAGACGGTTCAGGCAAAATCACACGCAATTTTGGTTACGATAAAAACGGCAATAAATCGTATAACTGTAAAATTCCTACCCGAGACAATTCAACGCGTTGGTCGCAATTAAAAACGCCGTATGACGATGAGTTTATGCTGGGTTTCACCCAAGACATTGGTGCGTTTAAGTTATCAGGAAAATACATTCACCGTAACGGACGCAATGAAGTGGTGAAAAGTCGCAAAAAATTCGAAAATGCCCCAACAATTGATGGTTATTCGGACAATTACTACATTTACAACAACAGCGGTAAATCCAAAACCGATGTCATCGCCTTAAAAATTGAAAACGAAAAACCAATTGTTTGGAAAGGTATTGAAAACCGCTTTTCTTTTACCGCCGACTGGACAAACACCAAACGCAATAAACTCAATTACACCGAAGCACTTACCGAAAGCGAAAAAGAAAACGAGTATATATTGTGGGACGGTGATTTAGTGCGTTGGAGCGACCGCCCTGCAACAAACTTCAATCATCCTTATACGCTGAAATTTGCCACTTACCACGACTGGAAAATGTTGGGTGGCAAATGGAATTGGAGCAACTTGTTTAGCTGGACTTCCAGCAAAAAAGTGATGGACTATTACAGCAAAGACAACTTGCCAGGCAGCGACTTTGGCTTACCGCAAGCGGAAGTACGACAATACAAAGCCGTTCGCCTGCCGTCCGCATTCACTTGGGATACCAAATTAGGGGCAGAATATAAGGTATATGGAAAAAATACGGCGTTTTTTAATATAGAAGTAAATAACTTATTGAATAAACGCAATAAAATCCACACAAACTACTCCGCTCGATATGACGAAGAATCCGATATTGTCTTCGGTACAGGGCGTTCAATTTGGCTGGAGTTGGGATATAAATATTATTGATATGGCTGTTTAGGCAGCCTGAAACCTTTGCAAAACTCAATCTGAAACAAAAAAGCGTTCGTTATAGTCGGTTCACAGCAAAAGCAGTCAAGGCAGCGAAGCCGAAGACAGTATAGGTAATACGGCAAGGCGAGCCAACGCTGAATGGTTTTGCTGTGAATCGACTATATAGGGTGGGCAGGTTATCCAGCGTCAAACCGCAAGTTTGATAACAATTTGATTTATAATAAAAACTGCCTATTTTGCCCTGTCGGGCTGAAAAACAAAAAAAGTGATTTTGTTATGGGATTATTGACAAATTTTTTAAATCAATGCCGCAAACCGCAAGGTTTTTTGGGAAAAATTATGTTAAGCGGTATGAGCATAGGACACGCCAGCGTTGCCGATTGGGCTATGTCTTTATTAGACATGAGCGATGCCACAGAAATTGTGGATATTGGTTGTGGCAACGGACGCGATATTCGTGAGTTATCACAATATCGACCTGAAAGGCTACACCTTCTGGCATCTGGCCTCCACGCCGCAAGACTACAAGACCTCTCTGCCGCTTTTCCCCGAATCAGCGTTGGGTACAGGCAGAGCCT
>JAFWTP010000318.1 GCA_017518845.1 Neisseriaceae bacterium | reverse complement strand
AAGATAAGTCGAAGCGTTATCTAAAATAATCCGTCAAGCCAAAAGGCTTGACATAAAACCTAACTACTCACTGCTCACTCTTCACTGTATAAAACAATCGTTTCTCGTCCTTTTTTGCCGCGTTCGCCGTGCCAGAGTATGTTTGCGGTTGCGGGTATGTCCAAGCCCTTGTCATCTGGCGTAATCAAACGGTAGCGACAGGGCGGGTGCTGGTTTGCTGTGTGGTAAAGTTTTTGTACTAAATTTTGTTCATCTAATGCTAACAATAAGGCAATGCTGTCGCTTTCAATACACTGGCTGCCTGAAACTAAATCGCTCGGTATGCTCTGTGCCATATCTATCGCGATTGGGCGGTAACTTTTTAGGCTCTCTGTCCAAGGCAAAAATAAACTGAATATAATTGTCCAAATTAAGGTGCTGCCTGCCGCCCAGTTTGTAACTGCTTGCCTGCCACGAATATTGCGGCGGGTTACTGCCCAAATCCAAATCGGCGTAAAAGATAAGGCTAAAATCATCGGAAAATAATTCCAGTCAGGCGAAAAATAGGGGTTAAAACGCCTTGCCCACCCAGCCACAGCATAAGGCACGCCATAGTTAATACCAAAAAACAATAACCATAAAAAAATGGCCGCCGAACCAAAAATCATCACGCCAAACCAGTTGAAAAAGGCTGCAATGCCGCGTTTAATGTCGTCTAAACCTGCGGCGGCAATTAAGGCAAACGGCGGTAAAAACCAAAACAGTTGATTGCTGTTTAAGTCGTGATGAAACGATAAAATTAGGCTCGATAACATAATCCACAACAGGCAAAACCAGCCTGTGGCGTGCGACAACACTTTGCGACGGTAGATTGTCCATAAAGCCACTAACCACGCAGGCAAAGCAAACCACAGTAAGTTTTTGATTAGTTTAATCAAACTAATACCAAAATGGGTGTCAGTCAAACCGCCAAATATGCCGAAAATATGATAATTGAGCCATATTTGAAACGCCGCAGGATTGTTATGCGACAAAAGCAAGGGCAACAAAAGCAATAAGGGCAAAGCGATGAGAAACGCAACAGCAATAGTGTGTAAATATTGTCGTGTTCGCCAAGTGTTTGCACAAGGCAAAAGCAAGGTCATCAGCCATAAAAACACAAGCGGCGGCAAATTGCCTGCCCAAAACGCCATTAACCACGATAACGCCATTAAAACGCCGCCACGCAGAATAAATCGTTTGCATATTGCTACCGCATAAATAAAAAAACAAAAAGCGGCAAATTGCATAACCGTTGCGTCTAATGTATGCCCCAAAACCATTGTGCCAGGACAGGCAATCAATAACAGCACCACACTGCGTCCGTTGTATCGTCCCAAAAGACTACGCCCCGCACCGCCCATAGCCCACAGGGATAAAGCAATTAACAGTGTGGTTGCCAAGCGTGCGGCGGTATAGCCCGACATAGGAAGAATATTCGATAATTTTTGAAACCCTGCGGCAAGCCACACATACACAGGCATACTCGGTGCGTAAATGGTGCCGTAAGTTTGTAAATCAAACGGATTGCCGCTTTTTTGAATATGCACAATAACGGCATAAAGCGTGGATTCCAAATTCCACAAATCGCGATGCACCGCCGCAGGCCACAACCACACAAACGCCAACAATAAAAGCAGCCAAGGATATTCCACAGGGCGGCGAGTTTGCTTGCGTTTGGGGTCGAAAATAAACATAGCGTTTTGAGCGTTGAGTGAAAAGAAGAATAATATTATATTTCAGGCAGCCTGAAAGGGTTATTTTTTCGAGAAGTTGTGTAGAAAGAGTTTGTTTATAGTATAAAACCCCTGCAAAATTTGTTTTGCAACGAAAAATTCAACCTGCCGTAGGGTGGGTCTTCGACCCACCGAAATATTAAAAATTACAAGCATTTGAATTTTAATTATTTTTATATCGACCTATCGGTCGCGTTGGTGGGTCGAAGCCCCACCCTACGGCGATACTCGTCATTGCGAGCCTGAACAAAGTTCAGGCGTGGCAACCCCATTATTCTTTACAGGCGAAACAATCTTTTGAATATTTTGGCGTAGCCAAAATATTCGGGTGGCGTAAATCAATATAACGGCAATGCAAAATATTTTTCAGGCAGCCTGAAAATGTATAAACTTTTTTTAATTCAGCAAATTTCATTAAAAATATTCACTTTTTCTAATTTTAAAAGCGATATTTTTTTATCCATTCCGCCCGCATAACCTGTTAAATCACCATTACTGCCGATAACGCGATGACAGGGAATAATCAGCGAAATCGGATTATGCCCCACAGCATTGCCTACGGCTTGTGGCGACATGGTTAAACGGTTTTGTTGGCGGGCAATTTTTTCGGAGATTTCTTTATAAGTTATTGTTTTTCCAAATGGAACTTCCATTAACATTTGCCATACACTTTGACGAAAATCACTGGCAGTTATCAATAACGGCGGCGTAAAATGCGGATTTTTTCCTTGAAAATAAATATCTAACCATTGAGCCGTTTGTGAAAAAATCGCTAATTGATTGTTTTCAAGCAATGTACTGGTATCAGGCAAATATTTCTGTCCGTCAAAATAAAGCCCCGTTAAAGCATTATCTTGTGCGGTTAAAATAATTTTTCCCAAAGGAGAAGAATAAAAAGCCCGTGTTTGCATTGTGTTATAGTTGTTTCACAGTGCGTAGAATGGGCAACTGCCCACCCTACGATTGCTTGCTTGTTAAATTTGTAGAAAATGTATTATTAGATAAAGTCAATCCAGTTAATAGTCAAGCCATGTTTCTTTAAATTTTCCACAAATTTATCCAAAATAAGTTTTTGGCGAGACTGTATCATTTCTTCTGTGAAATCTTGCAAATTTTCATTTTCGCTGACGATTTTTAAAATTTCACTTATCTTCGTTTTTTGTTTTTTCTTGCCACGCTCGCCTAAATACCACTTTTTCTTATCGCAAAAATGATAATCTCTTGCAGGTATATTTATCGATTTTTCAAGCAAAACTTTATTTCCCAAACTCTCTAAATTTCTTGGGTTAGTTAATAACGATTTATCATCTTCATATAGTTGTTTAGCAAAAATATGCTCAATGTCGAATTTTTCATTTTTTATATCGTCCAAATTTTGATCGTTTTCAAAAAGCCACCAAGTCAAAATTGCTCTCGTGATACCTCGTGAATTGCTAAAATTAGTCGTCATAAACACTTCTTTGAAATTTGCTTCATCAAATTTGAAATTCGCAAAATCAATTTTTTCGTTGCTGACAATTTTTACCATTTCTGGGAAAAATGGTGTTCTTAAAGCATTTACACCTGGTGTGGTTATTTCGTAAGCAAAACTGAAAGCAATCAGTTTGTCTAAAAACTCGGTAAATTTCTCTTCATCTAACTTGCCATTTTCATCTTTGTTTTGCATGAAATAGACAGAAACCATATACTCCCACATTGTGTTGGGAGCGTATTTGAGTATGAATAAATTTTTTGAAATATCATCGCCAAATTCGCCTTTTTCGTCTTTTATATCGCTCCAAAAATTTGCTAAAACTTTTATATTCTCAAAAGTTTGCTCATTTATGTGATTTTCTTTATAAAACTCCCTTAAAGCAATGACTGTGGTATTTTTGTTGTCGTCTTTTGCTCTTAAATAATACATATAATTTGCAAAAAAATCATCAATGCCGTGTTTCAATGATATATCTTTTGCAATTTTTTCTAATGCTTTCCAGTCTTTTATAAATTCTTTTTGTTTTTCATTTTTTGCATAAATCGCATAAAGTTTGGATTTGAAAATATCAGAGTCAGCCAATGGCATACCCCTATCATTGAGTGTATTAAAAATTCTCAAAGACGAATCCCAGTCGCTGGCTTTTACTCTCAATACGATGACATTGCTTAAAATTCTTTGCGGAAATCTCCTAAACATTTCACCTGATTTTCCGTGAAATGTATCGACTTGCTCTACAAAAAATTTGTAATTTATCGCATAGTTACTATTTAAATTTTGCGGAACTTCGCCATTTTTTAAAATGGCTAAAAACTCATCTCTGTCATCGTCAGTGGCAACTTTCGTGTCAATTTTGAGTCTGTTTGTGTCGTATTCACCATCTTCGTTAGTTTCCCAAATACAACTTGCAATATCTTTTTTTGTATTTTCTATACCACTTCCTGCCATATTCATTTTGCTCAATTTAGCATAAATGGCACGAAGTAATAGTAAAATCGTTGTTAGTCTTTGCTGACCGTCAATAATGTCAAGTGTCTTGTTTGTACTATTGTCAAAGCAAACAATCGAGCCAAGATAATACTCGCTATTATCAGTATCAAATTTTTCTGGATTTCCATCAGGGAAAGTAAAATCTAAAAAATCATTAAAAAGCGTTTCGCATTTTTCTTTATCCCAAGCATATGGGCGTTGATAATCAGGAATTACAAAGTTTTTATTTTCTGTTAAAACTTTTTTGATATTCAGTTGAGTAGCATCGATTTTTGCCATGATTTTTCTCCTAAATATGAAAAGATGAAAGAAAAAGAGAAGAACGAAAAAAATCCGCGACAAGCGTGCTTTGTCAAGCACGCTTACAATAGTACTATTGTAACAAACTTTGGGGAACAAAAAGAAAAAACGCCGTGCAGTGTT
>JAFWTP010000317.1 GCA_017518845.1 Neisseriaceae bacterium | reverse complement strand
TTACCACTGTTACAGCAATTTTTACGAGAAAATAAATGAATTGTTTATCCATATTTGATTTAGATAATACTTTGATTACTTGTGATTCTGATGTCGCGTGGGCTTCTTATCTAACCGAAAAAGGTATTTGGAAAGAAAAAGAAGCAAGATTGCGTGATAAATTTTATAATGATTACGACAATGGTTGCTTGGATATTGATGCTTTTTTGCGTTTTCAATTATCGGCATTAGCACAATTTTCTTGCGATGAGTTAAATAGTATGCACAAGGAATATATGGCTAAATATATTAAGCCACATATTACTAAAACTGCTATTAAGTTGGTTGCAAATCATTTAGAAAAAAATGATGAAGTTTTGTTAATTTCTGCTACTAATGAATTTATTATTACTCCAATTGCACATGAATTTGGAATTAATAATATTATTGGAGTTTCTTTGGAAAAAGATGATAAAGGTTTTATACTGGAAATTATTTGGGAGTGCCGAGTTTTAGAGAAGGTAAAGTAACACGTCTACAACAATGGCTAAATCATAAAGCCAAAACACTTGATGATTATGAAACTACATATTTTTATAGTGATTCGCACAATGATTTACCATTGTTGAGTTTGGTTAAAAATCCAATAGCTGTTAATCCTGATAAAAAATTAGCACAACATGCTCAAAATTTAGCTTGGAAAATAATTAATTTTACGGAATAAATAATATTATGTTAAAAACATTATTAGGTGGAAAAATTCATAGAGCCACAGTTACAGAAGCAAATTTAAATTATGTTGGTAGTGTTACTATTGACGCTGATTTATTAGATTCAGCTGGAATCTGTGTTAGTGAAAAAGTACAAATTGTAAATAATAACAATGGAGCACGTTTAGAAACTTATGTTATACCAGGTGAGCGTGGTTCTGGTGTAATATGTCTTAATGGTGCTGCTGCACGTATGGTGCAAACCGGTGATATTGTTATTATTATGTCTTATGTTATATTAAACGAATCGGAGGTTATGAATCATAAACCTCGTGTGGTTTTAGTTGATGAACATAATCATATAAAAGATGTTATACATTATGAACCAGCAGGGACTGTATTGTAGCGTTATTTAACTTATAAAAACATTCCGGCAGACTTCTATTTAATAATAAGAAATAGTCTGCCGGAAAAGTTTTTAAAACAGTTTACTCTCTACTCAACGCTGCCACTGGGTCTAATTTGGCGGCGTTTTTGGCGGGCATATAGCCGAAGATAATGCCAATCGCCGTGGCGGTGATGAATGCACCTATCATTGAGAACAGCGAAAATGACAGCACAATTTCTTTGGAGACTTTGGGCAGAACATAGCCTATGCCTAATGCCAATAAAATGCCGATTAAGCCACCGATGAGACAGATTAACGCTGCTTCGATTAAGAATTGTTGCAAAATGTCGCCACTTCTTGCTCCGATTGCCATTCGTACGCCGATTTCTTGTGTGCGTTCGGTAACCGACACCAACATAATATTCATCACACCAATACCGCCCACAATCAGCGAAATCACCGCAATCGCAGAAATCAGGTATTTCATACTGTTGGTTACATTTTCCATAGTTTGGCGAATGCTATCGCTGTTCATAATGGTAAAGTCAATCGTGCCGTGGCGTTGTTCCAAAATATTGCTGACAATATTTTCTGCCGCCGTGCTGGGGATACTGTCATCAAGTCGCACGGTGATATAGGAAATGTGCGTTTGCCCCAACAGGCGGTTCATCACCGTGGTGTAAGGCAACCACACGGTTACATTGTTGGCGTTGTTAAAAGCGGTGTTGTTGTCTTCGGCAACGCCGATAATGGTGGCAGGCATATTGTTGATGATAATTGTCCGCCCCAACACACTGCGTGCGGTGTCGTTGGGAAACAGGTTTTTCAGGGTGTTTTGATCGACAATCGCTCCTGTGGCGTAAGTATCCACTTCTTTTTTGCCGAACAGGCTGCCTGAACTTAATTTTAAGCCCACCACATCGAAATATTCTTCGCCCACGCCACGCACACTGCCTTCGGCACTTAAATTGCCGTATTTCACGGTAACGCCGCCCCTTTGCACACCTGGCGTTACGCCTTTAACAAAACTTTGTTGGGCTAACACATTCGCATCTGCCACTTTCAGCGTTCGCACTCGCCACGGATTGCGTTGTCCAGGTGCTCCTGGATAAATATCCAAAACATTCGTTCCCATCGCACTGATTTCAGCCAAGACGCTTTTTTGCATACCGTTACCCAACGCCACCACCAACACCACAGACGCAATGCCGATGATAATCCCCAACATCGTTAAGAATGACCGCATTTTGTGTCCAACAATCGCACGCGTTGCCATTTTGAATGATTCACGCAAGCGGTCAATGGGGTTGGCGCGTTCTCGTTTTCTTTCAGGCAGCCTGTCTTGTTCTTCGCTTGCTCGTTCGGTTTTGCGGTCGGCAATAATATTACCGTCTTTGATTTCGATAATGCGTTTGGCGTTGTTTGCCACATTCATATCGTGCGTAACAATGATAATGGTGTGTCCGTCATCATTGAGTTCTCGCAAGATCTTCATCACTTCTTTACCGCTGACGCTGTCCAAAGCACCCGTCGGTTCATCGGCTAAAATCACTTCGCCGCCGTTTATCAAGGCACGAGAAATCGACACTCTTTGCTGTTGTCCGCCTGATAATTGATTGGGGCGATAATCCACCCGTTCGCCCA
>JAFWTP010000316.1 GCA_017518845.1 Neisseriaceae bacterium | reverse complement strand
CCACAGCATCTTTTGCCCAACCGTCTTGTAAATCAATTTTATCTGTAACTTGTTGAAATTGCTTTAATAATTGTTCATCGTGTGGATTTTGTGCTAATTTTTGACTTAAATGATGATACGCCTGCAAATCGCCCTGAATTTCGCCCAAGCCACTGCTGACAATATCAAACACCGAAGCGTGTTCATCAAACGGCATTTCCTGCGGCACAAACACCGTTTTTAAGCCATTTTGAATGCTGATTTTACCGTCATCAGCAGGTGTTTTGCCTGCAATAATTTTCAACAAAGACGACTTCCCTGCCCCATTGCGACCGATAATGCCGATTTTATCGCCAGCGTCCATATTCAAAAAAATACCGTCCAACAAAGCGTGATGACCAACCGCAAAATGTAAATTTTCAATAGAGAGAATACTCATTTAATCTGTCCTAAAAATATTTCAGGCAGCCTGAAACTATTTGTAATTGCGTTTTTGTTCAATTAACTTTTCCATAGTCGGTTCATATTGCGAACCTAAATAATTTCTGACAAAAGGATAAGCAAAATAAGGCGTACTTGCTATGAAAAAAGCCACAAAGTAAGCAAATACAGCAGGGGAAATAAAATTAAAATTTTCATCTATTTCATATTCAAAAAATCGTCCTGATTTAGGAAACTTGGCAAATAAGAAAACTATAATTTCAATAAAATTAAAAAATGCAAAAAATAATAATGGAGCAAAAAAACCAGAAAATACAAAATCCCTTATCGGATGTCTATTTTCAAATAAATTAGGGTCATTAAACATAAACAACATAGAAAAAACAATAGAATAAAAACAAGCAAGTTGCAATACCAAACAAACCATATTCATATTTTTACCAATAAATCCGCCCATTAAAATATAATAATTGTATAAACGATAAGACGGAGTTATTTTAACACACTTTAAGAAAATATTTTTAATAAAGGATAATAAAGCAATAATAATTCCAATAATTAACAGAAGAATAAGAGAGAAAATAGGTTCAAAAATCATAAAAATAAAAACCACACCTATTAAATAGGTAAAAAATGGCACAGGAGCAATTAAATGAATACCTGCTGGAAAATGATATTTTTCTTCAAGAAATGAATTTGATGATAATTTCACAAAAAAACACGCCATTGCAAAAAAGAAAAAATGATACACATCAACAAAAAAAGAATAATAAAACGCAATGGCAGTAAAAACAATTAAAACCAAATCACTAATAATCACACTTTTGCGAATGGCTTGAAATTGATTATAGGATAAATAAATACGCATTTTTTTCTTTCTATTTCTTTTCAGGCTGCCTGAAACTATTTTAATAGCGTTCTATCTTCAATATTTTCAAGCACTTTCATTTGTTCTATGGCAATTTTATTGAGTTTTTCCAATCGTTGCGACTGTGGCAAACCGTCATTGATAAAAACCGCATTTAAATTCTCCATATTCGATAAACAAATCAACTGGTTAATTGTGGCGTAATCTCTGATATTGCCTTTCAAATCAGGATTTTGCTCTCGCCATTCTTTTGCTGTTAATCCAAACATAGCGACATTGAGCATATCGGCTTCATCGGCGTAAATAAAGGATTTCTGCTTTTCCGACAATGCAGGCGGTATCAACTTTTGGGCGATTGCGTCTGTATGAATACGATAGTTAATTTTCGCCAATTCTCGCTTGGCAGACCAGCCGATTTTGGCTTGTTCTATTTCTTTAAGTCGTTGATACTCACGGATAAGATAATACTTAAATTCAGGACTTAACCACGAACCAAACTCAAAAGCAATGTCTTTGTGGGCATAAGTTCCGCCATAACGCCCTGCACTGGAAATAATGCCAATCGCATTTGTGCGTTCTATCCATTGTTTTGCCGACAGAACAAAACCGTTACTGCCTGCATTCAATCTAATGTTACTGAATTCCGTAACATTAAAATTTGAATTGTTGATTTGTTCCCAAATGCCTAAAAATTCAATCGCAAAACGCGTACTTAACCAATGAGAAATCACCAAACCAGTGGCTTGGGCATTTTTGAATTTCGCCATATCGGTGAGCGAAACATAGTCTTCGTTGTGGCGATTGACAACGGTAATAATCTCACCTTCAACTTCAATTTTATGCGTTTTACTCATTCTTTATTCCTTTCTAATTGTAGCGAATTCGGTACAATTAAAATTTATCAACCATTTCAGGCAGCCTATCAATAATTATTCTGCTTATGTTTTTTCTCCTGAATATGGCGTTTCACGCTAATCAATGCGTCTCGTCCTGAATAATCCAAAGACACGGTATAATCGTATTTTATTGTTTTATCTTTAATTTTTGTCCAATACGGCGGTTTATATTTATCCACAAGCACAAAGCCGCATTGAATGGTGCATTTTTTGCTTTTATCGTTGCACACCATACCGCTATCCATTGCCGCCTGTTTGAACTCCTTGCTGGAATAATATTTTGATTTTATTTTGGCTTTAACAATATCATGCAATTCTTGCTCATCAATATCAGGAAACTGTGCCGCCAAAGCCTGCCCAATTTCGTGGCGAGCCATATTGTCGATATTGATACGCTCTTTTTGATAATACACCACGCAAGACGACAAACACAAAGCCCAAACACACACCCAAATCGTTTTCATCGCAAACTCCTTGATTTAAGATGACACAAAACAAAATGATACAACATAAACCATAATAAAAGTGCGATAATACGAACACATTTTACAGGCAGCCTAAACCTGCTGTTTTTCAATACAAGGACAAGCAAATGGCTAATCTTCTTTATGGTCGCGATATTATTTCAATTGGCGAATTTTCTCGTCAGGATTTGGAATTAGTGGTCAAAACCGCTTTGGACTTAAAAAACAATCCGCAAAAAAACCTGTTAGACGACAAATTGATTGCGTCTTGTTTTTTTGAACCATCAACCCGCACACGGCAATCGTTTGAAACCGCCATTCAACGCTTGGGCGGTCGCGTCATCGGCTTTTCGGACGCTGCCAACACCAGTGTGAAAAAAGGCGAAACGCTGGCAGATACCGCTCACATATTAAGTTCTTACGCAGACGCAATCGTGATGCGACACCACAAAGACGGTGCGGCACGACTTGTCAGCCAGTTTTCCGCCGTGCCTGTGATTAACGCAGGGGACGGCACCAATCAGCACCCATCGCAAACCCTGCTGGATTTGGTTACCATTTTTGAAACGCAAGGGCGTTTGGATAACTTAAAAATCGCTATGGCAGGCGATTTGAAATACGGCAGAACCGTGCATTCTTTGGCACAAGCGATGAAGCATTTTGCTTGTGAATTTTATTTCGTCTCGCCGCCGTCTTTGGCAATGCCTGACTATATTTGCGATGAATTAGAAGACGCGGGCATTCAATATCACATTTTGCCGACATTAGAAGCCGCGGTGGAAATTGTGGATATTTTATATATGACACGCGTGCAGCGAGAACGCTTTGACGAGCAGGAATTTTTGAAAATTCAAGGCAAATTTAACTTAACGCCAGAAACGCTCGCTAACGCCAAAGCCAACCTGAAAGTGCTGCACCCCCTGCCCCGCATTGACGAAATCTCGCCCGAAGTCGATAAAACGCCTTATGCTTATTATTTTGAGCAAGCCAAAAACGGCGTTTATGCACGACAAGCAATTTTGTCTTTGGTTTTGAACGAAAAAATTTAAGGAGCGTTGATTATGGACAACACCATGACCGTGGAAGCGATTGAAAACGGCACCGTTATCGACCATATCCCCGCAGGCTTTGGATTAGCCATTTTACGCCATTTCAAATTAGACGAAGGCGGAAACCGCATTACTGTGGGCTTTAATCTAAAAGGCAAACGCGGCAATAAGGACTTGATTAAAATACAAAATATTCGCTTTGACGAAAAAGAAGCCGCCCAAATCGCCCTATTCGCCCCCACTGCCACTGTGAATGTGATTGAAAACTTTAAGGTGATTAAAAAAATCAAGCCCACGCTGCCTGAAAAAGTAGTCGGCATTTTTGCTTGCCCTAATGACAACTGTGCTTCACACGGTGAGCCAGTAGTCGGCACATTTGCCGTTAAATCAGGCAAAAACGAACCGCGTTTAAAATGCTTTTTCTGCGAAAAAAGTTACCCAATTTCGTGGGTTGTGAAACATAATAAATAAACCGTAGGGTGGGCTTCCCAGCCCACCAAAATGCTCCGACAGGAGCGGTATAAAATCATATAGTCAATTCATACCAAAATCATACCGCATTGTTTCGCCTTGCCATATTATTTATACTGTCGCAGGCGTTACGCCTTGTCTGTTTTTGTTCTGAATTGACTATAAAATAAAATCTTTCAGGCAGCCTGAAACTATTTGAAACCATTAGGAAAAACCCATGTCCATTCGTCAGTTAATTTTAGACACCGAAACCACAGGATTATCAGCAAAATCGGGCGATCGTTTGGTTGAATTTGCCGCTGTGGAAATGATAGACCGCCGCATTACAGGCTCGAATTTGCATATTTACATTAACCCAGAGCGAGATATGCCCGAAGAAGCGGCACGCGTGCATGGTTTAACCGAAGAGTTTTTAGCCGACAAACCCACATTTGCCCAAGTCGGACACAAAATCGCCGACTATCTTAAAGGGGCGGAGTTAATTATTCACAACGCCCCGTTTGATGTGGGCTTTTTGAATATGGAATTTACCCGCTTGGGGCTGCCTGAAATTGCCGATTTGGCGTTTGAAGTAACCGATACGCTGGTGATGGCAAGACAGCGTTTTACAGGCAAAAACTCTTTGGACGCATTGTGCGACCGCTTCAAAATTGACCGCAGTAAACGCACTTCACACGGTGCCTTAATCGACTGCGAACTGTTAGCCGAAGTGTATTTGGCAATGACGCGAGAGCAATACGGTTTAGGCATTGACAGCCAAACAGAAGAAACCGCCGACAGTCAAATACACACAATCGAACACCATTTCACTCGCCCACAAAACCTAAAAATTGTGCCAGCAAACGATGAAGAACTTGCACAGCATAACGCTTATTTAGACAATATGACCAAACAAAACGGCGGAAAATGTTTGTTTCGGGGGGAATAAGCCGTAGGGTGGGTTTCCAACCCACCGTCAAGCCGCAAGGCTTGATTGTAGGGTGGATCTTCGACCCACCATTTGCCCGATATAGTCAATTCACAGCAAAATCATGCAGCGTTAGTTCGCCTTGCCGTATTATTTATACTGTCTGCGGCGAAATGCCTTGCCTGCTTTTACTGTGAACCGACTATAAAATAAAATAAACAATTTTTATTATAAATCAAAGAATTATCAAATATACGATTCAACTTTCAGGCAGCCTGAAAATAAAAACGAAAAAACAAACACTCATAAAAAAACGGTTGAAAAATCAACCGTTTTGTTTATTTACTCAATACCATATTTCACCGTAACCACCAATCGTACGCGTTTGCCTATGGTAGATTTGCTGTAAGTGCCGCCGTAGTCGCCGTCATCGTTGTCGGCAATGCTGTCGGAGTAAATATTAAACGAGCCTTGTGATGCGGATTTCATTGCCCCCACTTTGCCGTTGCCTGTTTTGGCAAATTCTTCCGCACGGCGTTTTGCGTCTTGTGTGGCTTTGGCAATGAGCGAATGTTTGATTTCTTCCAAATTGCCCAATAAATATTGCGGCTCGTTAAATCGCACTTCGTTGTGTTGTGCCCGAAAATTCAACGCCGCGTCATACGCCTGATTGAGTTTGGGCAAATCTTTTGTGCTGACCAAAATATTTTGCGTGGCAATATAACCGTCATTCACATAACGATAGCGATCGTTTTCGTAAATTTCTTTGCGATGAACTTCAATGCTGGGATTTTGCACCCGCATTTCATTTTCCGAAAAACCTTGCGATTTCAAAAAGTTACTTGCAGTAGGCAGATTTTGTTTTAAGCCAGCCACCGCCGTTGCATAATTCGGATAATGCAAAGACACGCCAATTTGCCATTCTGCCGAATCGGCTTGATGATTTTCTTCTGCCAAGCCTTTAACAGTGATTTCGCCAGGTTGGCGTAAGTTTTTCAGTTGCAAACCCAACAAACCCGCCCCTGCGGTAACGCCGATTGCCAACACCAAAGCAGGCAGAAGTAAAGATTTTTCGCTTGCCATATCTATTCCCTTTTTTGAAAATAGTTGAAAATCAATGTGTTTGATATAGTCGATTCACAGCAAACGCAGGCAAGGCGAGCCAACGCTGCATGATTTTACTGTAAAACGACTAACGGTTATTGTACGACAACTTGCCTTGATAATAAATACCCATTTTTCAGGCAACCTGAAAACATAGATTTTTTAACGCCACACGGATTCGAGATTGCTCACGCAATCTCTTTAAATAAAGATTTTAAAGGAATTGCGTGAGCCATTTCGAATCCGTGTGGCAATAAAAAACAAGATGATTACAGTAGATTAAATATTTTTCAGGCAGCCTGAAAATCATTCTGCTTTATAAACAATTTTAAACACCACAAAATAATTATTTAATATTTACTATTGAAATAAATATAATATTACTTTATACTTATATAAAGTTAAGCAATATAACTGATTATAAAAAGAATAATAAAAATAAACTGTTATATTAAATATCAATGATTTCAAAGGAAAACGCAATGAAAAATTCAACACTCAATCGCCGTCAATTTCTGAAAATAGCGGCGGCAGGTTCTGTGGTGGCGGCTTTGCCGTTTGGCACGATACACGCCGAAACTTCCTTGCAAAATGTGCATATTGTGATTATGGGTTGTGGTTTAGCTGGGCTGGCAGCGGCACATCGTTTGCGGCGGCGAATGCCGAATGCACAAATCACCATCATTGACGGCAAACGCGAACACCATTATCAGCCAGGTTTTACGCTGTTGGCCACAGGTGTTTGGCATAATGCACAAAAGGTTAAGGCGGATAACGCTAAACTTATTCCGCACGGTGTAAAATGGCTGCCTGAAACGGTTTTGGAAATTGAGCCTGATAATCAGATGATTATCACCCACAGCGGCAAGGTGCATTACGATTATTTAATCGTGGCAACGGGTTTGCGTTTGGGTTATGAAAAAATTGACGGTTTTGAAATCACCGCTTTGGGTCAAAAAGGCTTGGGCAGTGTGTATTACAGCCCAGAAGCCGCAACGGCTACTTGGCAGGCAATGGATATATTTCGCCAAAAAGGCGGGCGAGCCGTGATGACGCTTGCTCCGACTGATATGAAATGTGCAGGAGCCCCCTTAAAAATGACTTTTATGGTAGCCGACCGTATTCGTCAGGCAGGCACGACTAACAATTCGCAAATTGATTTTTTTGCCCCCAAAACGGCAATTTTTAGCGTAAAACCTGTGGCAGACAAGGTTTTGGAATTGTGGCAAACATTAGAAGTGCCGCCACAAGTGCATTATCATCACGAGTTAGCGGCAGTGGATATGGATAAGCAAATTGCTTATTTCAGGCTGCCTGAAACAGGGGGCGAAACCGCCGAGCAGTATGATTTCTTACACATTGTGCCGCCGATGTTTGCTCCTGATGTGATTTTTAATAACAATGAGTTAGCCAATGAAAACGGCTGGCTGAATGTTCATACTGAAACGCTGCAACACAAAAAATATCCCAATATTTTTGGTTTGGGCGATGTGAATGGCACGCCGCGTGGCAAAACTGCTGCAACCGTGAAAAAAAGCACGCCTGTTGTGGTACATAATCTCATTCGCGTCATTAATGGACAAGCCCCTGATGCATTGTTTGACGGCTACACTTCCTGTCCGATGTTGGTGCGAGAAGGCGAAGCTATGTTAGTCGAATTTAACGGCAAGGGCGAACTCACCCCCACACTGCCTTTGGTAGATCCCCTGCAACCGAGTTATTTTGCGTGGTATTTGGAAGATGTGATGCTCAAACCCGCTTATATGACCGTTTTGCGTGGCAGAGCATAAAGGAGCGAACAATGAGTTTTACTGACTTATTTTTTATGGCCATTTTAATGGTGCGTGAGTTAATTATCGACTATCCGCATATCAGTGCTGCGATTATTCTCACCGTGATACTGATTTGGGGCTTGGCGTTGAGAAACCGCATCGACCCTCGCAACTGGAAACGCGTCCGCAAACAAGCATTTGTGGTAACGCTAATCAGCGGCGTAGCAGCGTTTTTTCTCTTACCTATCTTTTTCCATTCAGGTTTAGGGCATATGAATTACCTAACCGACTGGCTGTTTCACATAGCAAGCGTAGCCAGCATTATGGGGTATGTATGGCTCATTACCGTCCCTGCCTTGCTTATGTGGTGTTCGTGCGGTAAGAATAAGGCGTAGCAAAAACAGCGGAATAAAATTTCCGCTGTTTTTTAAAAACTACTGTCATTACGAGCATAGCCGCAAGGCTATGCGTAGTAATCTTATAACTATGAAAAACGGCAATGCAAAAACAATTTTAGGCAGTCGTATTCGTCATTGCGAGCCGTGCATAAAGCACGGCGTGGCAATCTCCTGAAAGCATTTTTAAATAAGCCTGACAAGGCGAATTTAAAAATGCTTTCAGGGTGGCCTATCATCAAAAACGAACGCAATACAAAATGATTTCAGGCTGCCTGAAACATTTAAAAACCTGTAAAATACACCGTTTTACACTTTTCAGGCAGCCTGAAATATTTTTGGAGCATATTTTTATGTTACTGATTCCTGCGATTGATTTAAAAAACGGACAATGCGTGCGTTTGAAACAAGGTTTAATGAACGAAACTACGGTGTTTTCGGACAATCCGCAACAAATGGCGGAACACTGGTTGCAACAAGGGGCAAGGCGTTTGCATTTAGTGGATTTAGACGGTGCGTTCGCAGGCAAACCGCAAAATTTTGCGGCAATTGAAAGCATTTTGTCAAGTGTTGCCAAGCACATTCCTGTGGAATTAGGCGGCGGCATTCGTGATATTCAAGCCATTGAAAAATATATTAAAATCGGCTTGCGTTATGTGATTATCGGCACGGCAGCGGTGAAAAATCCTGAATTTTTAAAAGAAGCTTGCAAGGAATTTCCAAACCACATTATTGTCGGCATTGACGCGAAAAACGGACAAGTTGCCACAGACGGCTGGGCAGAAGTGAGCGATATTTCTGCTGTTGATTTAGGCAAACAATTTGAAGATGTGGGCGTGTCGTCCATTATTTATACCGACATTGCCCGCGATGGTATGATGAGCGGCATTAACATTGACGAAACCGCCAAATTAGCAAACGCTTTAACCATTCCCGTGATTGCGTCAGGCGGTTTGACCAATTTAGACGATATTCGTGCCTTGTGTAGCGTGGCAGATAGCGGCATTGAAGGTGCGATTACAGGGCGTGCGATTTACGAAGGCACCATCGACTTTCAGGCAGCCCAACGCTTGGCAGATGAATTGACGGGGTAACTCATAGGGTGGGTTTTCAACCCACCATTGCCCCGCAGGGGCAACAAACGATTTGATTTTATAAAATTTTTTTGTATTATCAACGCCTTTCGGCGTTGCTGCATTTCAGGCAGCCTAAAACAATGAATATAAGCAAACTCAAAATCTGGATAACACTCATCGCTCATTTAATGGCGTTTGGCGGCGTGTTGTTGTATCAACAAATCACGCTTCATCAAACCGCACAAATTAGCGATACTTGGGCGTTATTTTTACAAAAATTTAATAGCCACCCCGCACAATTATTAGCAGGTTTTTTAATTCTTGCACCACTGTGGGCAGTGTTTATTACACGCAAAAATAAAATATATGGCCATTTTATTTTTATACTCACCATTATTTGGTATATTATTTTAATTTTATTTTGTTCAGGCAGCCTGAAAAATATAGAACCTTGGCTATCGTGGATTTTATATGCAATACTCATGTTATTATTAGGAATGTTTGGTATTTTATACAGCGTTTTTACGGATAAAATAAAATAAGATGAATTACGCACAAGATGCACTTTTTTGGTATTTATATCATCCACAAGTTCGGGCATTAGCCACGCTATTAACTGCCCCTGCTCCCATTATTTATGAAAACGAAATTTCGGTAAAAGAATTATTAGGCGAAAAGGGCTTTCGTTTTTTAAAACAATTAGATGAAAATCCGCAATTATTATTAAACCATTTACAAACCACACACGATATAAAAAATTATGCCGAACAATTATGGCATTTTTGGTTAAATCATTCGCCTAATGGCAAACAATTACAGCAAAAAGAAATCCATTTTTCTTTTGATTATTACACGCAAAACCATTTTTCAGGCTGCCTGAAAAATAAAACGCTCACGCGTGGTTTGGTATATGTGCAAGAAAACAGCGATTTAGCCGCTTTTTCACCTACGGCGTGGTTGTGTCCTGTTATCCATAGGCTGCCTGAAATTGCTGCCAATGAACGCTGGATAACACTGAATTTTCAAGAACATATCGCCCCTGCCCTGCGTGAAAAAATAGACACATTTTCACTGCCACAAAAAAACACACACATCGCCCTTGTTACCCAAAACCCAGACGGCTTGTGGCGTGAAAAAGAACGATTTTATTTTCAGGCAGCCTGAAAACAGTGAGCAGTGAGTAGTTAGCAGTGAGCAGCCGTAGGGTGGGCTTCATAGCCCACCAATCAACGCCGATAGGCGTTGTTTTTAACCTTTTCAGGCTACCTGAAAAATTTTTAATAACCCAATTTTACACCGCCCCTATCGGGGCGTTTGGTGGGCTGGGAAGCCCACCCTACTCACTATTTTTCAACTTCCGACACACTTCAAGCAAAGGATTCAACAAACACTCGCCCATTCTCAACGAGCGTTGCCCATTCCAACCATAATCATCATCGGGATAGTTAAAATTGTCTTTGAACGGCATTTCCAAAGTAAAAGACAAACAGCCAAATTGATTACCAACAAAATTGCTTGCCCACGACAAATCCGCCTTGCCAGCGTCTGACTTGGGATAGCCAAATTCATCTTGAAAATCAGGGCAGGCTGCCTGAAAACTGGTTTTGAACAGATTTTCCAATTCAGCCATTTTAGGCGAATAATTTGGTACACCTTCGCAGCCTGACACAAACACATAAGGAATACTCTCATCGCCGTGAATATCCAAAAATATATCCACGCCTGTGGCAAGCATTTTTTCTCGCACCAAAAACACTTCGGGGCTTTTTTCCATTGTGGGATTTGCCCATTCACGGTTCAAATTTGCCCCCGCCGCATTCGTGCGTAAATTACCCCGATATGAACCGTCTGGATTCATATTCGGCACCACAAACACCGTTGCCATATCCAACAGCGAACGAGACAGCGAATCTTGAAAATCCAACAGCCGCATTAAAAAACCTTCGGCAAGCCATTCTGCCATTGTTTCACCTGGGTGCTGGCGGGCAATCAGCCAAATTTTAATGTCGCTTTCTATTTGATTGCCAATGGTGAGCAAATTCAAATCACGACCGTCAATCGTCTGCCCCAAATCTTCAATCTGACACAAGCCGCTGCTTTGCACTTCGCCCAATAAATTTAAGTGTTGTTCATAAGAATACGGCTCAAAATAAGCGTAATAAACGCTGTTTGCCAAAGGCGTGTGATGAATTTTCAGGCAGCCTGCATCAAACGAAGTGGGCACACGAAACCAATTTTTGCGATCATAGGACGCAACCGCTTGATAATCTTCCCAGCCCGCAGGGTAGGCCGTGTCGCTCACATCGCCAAAATCAATCACACAAGGCAAATACGCCGCACCTTGCAAGCGAAAATAAAACCACTGACGAAAATCCGCCGCATTGTCTTGTCGCAAACGCACTTGAATATTCTGCGGATTCTTAACCGACACCACTTCAATACTGCCGCCGTCAAATAGTGTGCTGATTTTTAACATTTTTTACTTTCCTTGTGGTGATGATTTAAAAAGTTGTATTTTACGCTTTTTCAGAAACCCATGCAAAACTCGTTACAGAAACAAAATGTTAAAATTCCGTAAGGGCAACCCTATGTGGTTGCCCGCTAAACGATTTTATTTTCTGTTATAAAACAATAAACTACGAAACTGATTTTTATTTTTAAAATTGCTCACACAAGAGATGGAGAAAACAATTAAACTCCGTGTTCTCCGTGAGAGATAATAAAAATCGTTGTGCGAAACAAAAATTTTTTTAGTTTTGATGAAAATTTGCTTTCAGGCTTCCTGAAAAGAATTTAGCGAACAATGATAGTATTATTTGTTTTGTATCAGGTTTTCAGGCTGCCTGAAACACAATATTGCGTTCCTGCCCGATTGCCTGTGCAAAAGCCTGATACGAAGACAAGGGTACGCGTAGCGTCAAACGGCAATCGACTTGCAAATCTTGTTGCACAATAGGTGCTTGAAACTGTTTTGCCAAGCGTAAAACGCTGTTGAGCGTAGCATAATCGCATTGAATTTGCACGGTTTTTTCTATATTTTTGGTGATAATTTCAGCATTTTGCAATGCCATTTGCGTGGCAGTTTTATAAGCGTGAATTAAACCAGGCACACCCAACAGCGTACCGCCAAAATACCGCACCACAATCACGGCGGTGTCGGTGATTTCAAAGGAATCAATCTGCCCTAATATCGGTCGCCCTGCACTGCCTGACGGCTCGCCGTCATCGTTGGCACGAAAATTTGTGCCGTCATAGCCCAAACGATAGGCAAAACAATGGTGTCGTGCCTTAAAATGTTCTTTTTTCAAGGCGTCTAAATGCGGCTTAAAATCGTCCGCCGTCAAAATGGGATAGGCAAACGCTAAAAATCGGCTGTTTTTGTCCTTAAATTCAGCAGTTGTGGGGTGCAAAATAGTGCGGTAAGAATGAATGTCGCTCATCGGTGTATCGCTTTTTAATTTTATTTTTCAGGCTAAAAATCATTTTTGCATTGTGATTATATCTTCATACGCTACCCGAATAATCCTTATGGATTATTCGGAGATTGCTTCGACTACTGCGTAGTCTCGCAATGACGATTTAACTTTCAGGCTGAAACCTTTGTAAAACTCAATCTAAAACAAAAAAGCGTCCGTTATAGGGTGGGCTTTCCAGCCACCACAACGCCGATAGGCGTTGATTATTTATTGATATTAAAGGAAATTCCGCCCTATCGGGCGGTTGGTGGGCTGACACGCCCACCCTATAACATTTGTATTCATTATATTGATAAATAGGTTTTGCAAAGGTTTCAGGCAGCCTGAAACGAAAATATACAAGATTATAAACAGAAATACCGCTATTTCAATTACAATATAGGGTTTTGTAAAAAAGTTGTGGAAAACAGCAATGAGCAGGAAATATTTTGGCACGGACGGCGTGCGGGGTTATGTGGGTAATTCGGTGATTCAGCCTGAATTTGTGATGAAATTAGGCTTTGCCGCAGGGCGGATTTTAATTCGCCAAGAAACAGGTCATCGTCCTGCGGTGATTATCGGCAAAGATACGCGTGTGTCGGGTTATCTGTTAGAAGCGGCACTGACGGCGGGTTTTACCGCCGCAGGGGTTGATGTTCGGCTCACAGGCCCTATTCCCACACCTGCGATTGCTTATTTAGCCCGTGCTTTGCGTTTGGACGCTGGGGTGATGATTTCTGCGTCCCACAATCCGTTTCACGATAATGGCATTAAGTTTTTTGCCGAAGGCGGGGTGAAATTGTCGGACGACATTGAAGCGGCAATCGAACAACGCATTGATGAGCCGTTCAAAACCGTTGCTGCCACAGAATACGGCAGAGCCAAACGCATAGACGGTGCGGCAGATCGCTATATCGAATTTTGTAAAAGCACTTTTCCCACTGAAATGTCGCTTTATGGCTTAAAAATTGTGGTCGATTGTGCGAATGGTGCGGCATATCATGTTGCACCAAGCGTTTTCCACGAGTTAGGAGCGGAGGTTGTGCCGATTGGCAATACGCCAAATGGCTTTAATATCAATGAAAAATGCGGTGCGACTTACACACGCACTCTGCAAGCGGCCGTGCTGCAAAACGATGCAGATTACGGCATTGCATTAGACGGGGACGGCGACCGCTTGATGATGGTTGATAAAAACGGCAGATTATATGACGGCGACAGTTTAATTTATGTGATTGCCAAAGCCCGACACCTTTCAGGCAGCCTGAAAGGCGGCGTAGTGGGCACGGTGATGACGAATATGGCAATGGAAAATTGCTTGCAAGAACAAGGCATTGCCTTTGAACGAGCGAAAGTCGGCGACCGTTATGTTTTGGAAAAATTGTATGCTCAAAACTGGCAAGTGGGCGGCGAAGCGTCTGGTCATATTTTGTGCTTGGACAAACACAACACGGGAGACGGCATTATTTCGGCACTGCAAGTTTTAGCGTCTTTAAATATATTAAACAAAGACTTATCTACGGTGATGAACGACTGGCAGCCCTATCCGCAAAAAATGATCAATGTGCGTATAGAAAAAGGACAAGACTGGCAAACGGTGTCGGCTAATGCGTTGAAAGAAGCCGAAGACGCTTTATCAGGCGGCAAAGGACGCGTGGTGCTGCGTGCGTCAGGCACAGAGCCTGTGGTGCGGGTGATGGTTGAAGCCCAACAAATGGCATGGGCAGAAAAATACGCCCAAATTATTGCACAGGCAATACAGGGGTAAAATGTTTCAGGCAGCCTGAAAACATAGATTTTATAATGCCACACGGATTCGATTTTGCTCACGCAAAATCTTTAAAAACAGAATTTAAAATAGGAATTGCGTCAGCAATTCCGAATCCGTGTGGCAATAAAAAAACAAAATGATTACAGTAGATTAAATAGTTTCAGGCAGCCTGAAACGGTTAATTGACCTAAATGATAAGGGGATTGCCACGCCTGACTGCGTCAGGCTCGCAATGACGGTTTTTATTTCAGGCAGCCTAAAAACATAGATTTTTTAATATCACACGGATTCGATTTTGCTCACGCAAAATCTTTAAAAACAGAATTTAAAATAGGAATTGCGTCAGCAATTCCGAATCCGTGTGGCAATAAAAAAACAAAATGATTACAGTTGATTAAATATTTTTAACTTCGCTTTCGCTCGTTGAACTTTGTTTCAGGCAGCCTGAAAAAAATATATAGTTTTGATATAAATGGATATTTTCGCACTATTAGAAGTCTTTTTCGGTAAATACGGCTATATTGCCGTATTTATCGTGCTGTTGCTGTGCGGTTTGGGTGTGCCCATTCCCGAAGATGTAACACTCGTTACAGGCGGGGTGATGGTGGGCTTGGGCAATGCCGACTTGGGGCTGATGATTGCGGTGAGTTTGGCTGGCGTGTTAATGGGAGACGGCATCATGTTTGCCGCAGGACGCATTTTCGGACCTCGCATACTCAAATTTCGTGCCGTTGCCCGCGTGATGACCCCACGCCGCTACGCACGCGTACAAGAAAAATTCGACAAATACGGCAACTGGGTGCTGTTTGTCGCCCGTTTTCTGCCAGGTTTGCGTATGCCGATTTATGTGTCCGCAGGCATTAGCCACAAAGTGTCTTACTGGCGGTTTTTCGCTATGGACGGCTTGGCGGCATGCTTGTCCGTGCCTGTGTGGGTGGCTTTGGGAGCGTATGGTGCCAAAAATATCAACTGGTTAATGGGCAAAGTGCATCAGTTTCAACATATGATGATTATTCTCACCGCCGTTGCTGCAATTATTTTGGCATACTATTTCTACCGCCACTATCGCCGCACGCAATTCTTCCGCGAAAGCCGCCCGAAAATTTTAGAAAGACGCAAAAACCGCAAAAAAACGCTGGAATTGCTGAGAAAAGAAAAAAGACGCAGAAGAAATAGACGGTGAGCAATGAGAAATGAGCAATTACGCGTTATGTCAAACCTGCGGTTTGACGGATATAATTAAAATAACGTTTCGACTATTTTTTCAGGCTGCCTGAAATATTTTAAGATAGCGTTTCGGTTATTCTTTCAGGCTATCTGAAAAAACAATGGAAGCGTTATCTAAAACATATCCGTCAAGCCGTAGGCTTGACATAACACTTAATTACTCATTGCTAATTGCTCATTACTCATTGTTTGCCAGTATTCAATCACAATTTGCAATTCTTCTTTATTTTGCCACATATTCACGCCCAAGCGATAGACCAAACGCACTTTTTCAGGTAGCCTTGTGGTGTCTCGAAACAGCATAGCATCTAATATTTTGCCGTCTTTTTCTATCAATAATTTGCTGTGGTTCTCGCCCACAATTTTTTGTTGCAACACGGAAAACTCATCGCAAAACACAGGGGGGGCAAAGCCTTGTCCCCAAATGTGTTGTTCTAATTGTCGTGCGGTATCCAGTGTGATGGTGTCGGCTTCCAAACCGCCGTCTGTGCGGTATTCTTTAATTAAATCGTCTTGATGAAGTAAATCGGCAACCACGCTTTCAAAGGCTACCTGAAAGCGGGCGAAGTCGTTTTGGCGAATGGTCAAACCTGCCGCCATAGCGTGTCCGCCGAATTTGATGATTAAATCGGGATAGCGTTTGGCGGTTAAATCGAGTGCGTCTCGTAAATGTAGGCTATCAATCGACCGCCCACTGCCTTTACACAAGCCATTGTCCGCAGGGGCAAAGGCGATTGTCGGGCGGTAAAATTGTTCTTTCAGCCTGCCTGCCACAATGCCGATAACACCTTCGTGCCAGTCGCCACCCAAAACGCTGATGGTGTAATTATTATTTTCTTTTATATCAGGCAGTTGCAGTGCTTCGCTGACCATACCTTTTTCTATCGAACGGCGTTCTTGGTTCAGTAAATTTAATTCTTTGGCTAATAATTGTGCTTCTTCTTCATCGTTTGACAACAAGCAACGCACGCCCAAATCCATATCGTCTAACCGTCCTGCGGCGTTTAGGCGTGGGGCAATGCAAAAGCCTAAATCAAATGTATTCGCATGTTTGTAATTTCGCCGTGCAATATCAAACAAGGCTTTGATTCCTAAACGCATTTTTCCTTGTCGAATGCGTTTTAAGCCTTGATGAACCAAAATGCGGTTGTTGTGTTCTAATTTCACCACATCGGCAACCGTGCCTAATGCGACCAAGTCTAAATAATCGCTTAATTTTGGTTCAGGTAGCCTTTCGTTAAAATAATTTTCTGCACGCAAAATATGCCGCAAAGCCAGCAGCACATAAAACATCACGCCCACGCCTGCGGTTGATTTATAAGGAAAAGGGCAGTCATTTTGGTTGGGATTAACAATAATGCAGTTAGGAAGTGTTTCAGCAGGCAAGTGATGATCGGTTACAATCGTTTCTATGCCTTGTTTGTGGGCATAATCCACCGCCGCCACCGCCGCAATGCCGTTATCGACTGTGAGCAACAAATCCGCCCCCATTTGTTTTGCCATATCCACCAGAGCAGGATTTAAGCCATAACCGTCTGTAAAGCGGTTGGGCAGAAGATAATCCACCACGCCGCCCATTTGCCGCAAGGCAGACACCGCCAAAGCCGTTGCCGTTGCCCCGTCTGCGTCATAATCGCCAACAATCACAATATGTTGTTTGTTTTTCAAAGCGTCTGCCAAACGATACGCGGCAGCGTCAATATTTTTCAGGCTGCCAAAATGCTGTAAATATTGCAGAGAATTATGGGTTTCTTGTGCATTTTCCACACCGCGTGCGGCAAACAATCGAGCCAAAAGCGGCGACACACCTGCATTTTTAAGTGCGTGGTAATATTTATCATTAAAGGTGCGAATGGTGATTTTGGTCATTTTGATATGGTTTCTTCAATGTTCAGGCTGCCTGAAAGGGGGAGATTGTAACCCTAATTAGGTTTTGGTGTTTTGCAAAAATGATTTTGCACAAATCGCTGAACACAGTTTCAGGCAGCCTGAAAGTGTGTTTTGCTGTTAAATCTCCCCACTAACCCCTTGTTTTCTTTGCCAAAAACGCCAGTGTGATTTTGGGGTTAGGGTGTAGGTGTGTTCTTTGCCTGTGATAATGAGTTTTTTCAGGCTGCCTTTTTTTAATGCCCAAAACACAGGCGTGAGTATGTTTTTATCAAAATTTGCTATAAATTCAGCGTGTTGCAACAATCCGCCTTGTTGCAAATGATGATTTGCTCGATTGCTATACAGCGTGATGTGCGGTTTGTTGTCTGCCAAACGCTGTATGTCGCTCCAAGAAAAATCGTTATTTATCAATAGATTATTTTTTTCAGGCAGCCATATTGCATTGCCCATTACGGCAGTTTGTTGCGTGCCAATGCCGATTGTGTCTTGCCACAGCCATACACCGTTAATCGGCGGCTTATCTTGGCGGTTGGCTTGTGTGTGCGAAAAAAGCAGCATTTGCATTTCGGTCAAAAGCGTGCGAATGGGGGCAGCGTCTTCTCCGTCAATGGTGTGCGTGTGGTTCATTCGGTCTTTGATTGACCAAATATCCGCCGCTTGCCAGTCTTGATTTTGCGGCATGGTAACTAACCACAAATCGGCGTGATAGGGGTGAAATTGCCAGCCTGTGTCGCGTACAAAATCATTTAATAAATCGCAAATTTGATGAGCCGCAGTCCAAGAAAGTTGCAAATCTTCGCCCCAAATCACCTGCATAGAGTGCATATCCATAAACTGCGACAAGGGAGCCGCCAAGCAAGACGGGGTACCAAGCGATAAGTCTAAATCTTGCAATATCAAGGCTTTCAGGCTGCCTGAAAAGGAAAATTGCATTAAATTATGGCTATGATTTTGACACGCACCAAACCGCCGCAGATTGTCGAGTGTTGGCGTGTGATAGGCAGGTAAATGCTCGGGAAATTGCCGCCATTCGGAAGGTAAATCCCAGCCGTCTAAAATAAAGTGTAGGGTGTTCATTGTGTTGTGTATCAATGGTTTTCAGGCTGCCTATGTGTTCAGGCAGCCTGAAAAGGTTTTGTTATCAGCCTATTCCCCATCTAACTTCTGATGACCTGCTTTCACTTTAACCGTGCGTTTTAGGTAATTCAAAGCGTCTTCGCTGTTTGCCAAACTTTTGCCTTGCATAAGTTGAATTTTCACTTGTTCCAAAGCGGCAGGGTCAATCACCGCTTCTTCAATCGCATTGATTTTAATCAGCATAGGCTCAGGTAAGTCTTCTGCCAGAATATACGCAGGCTTGTTGTCAGACGGTTTCGCGTCCGCAAATTGACGGAAAGTTGCAGGCGGAAAAAACATTTGTGCTTGGGCTAATGCAATTTTCTGCTCTGCGTCCCACGATAAATCTGCCACAGTTTCACCTTTTTGCAATTTGGCCAAAGCGTCTTTGGCTTGATTTAACGCCATTTCGTGCGATTTTTGGGCTTTATAATCGGCAGTTACTTGCTCTTTAATGGTGGCTAATTCAGGCAGCGTTGCTTCTCGTGTTTCCACGACACGCACCACCCACACGGCGTTATTGTCGTCTATTGCGTCCGAATTATTGCCTTGTTTCATCACATCGTCCGAAAATAAGGCTTCAACCACTTTTTCAGGCAGCCCTGCGGCTTTGGCGTCTGCGGCGGATAACCATTCGCTTTGGTGTTGAACTTCAACGCCTGCAATTTTGGCAGTGGCATTCAAATCGCTATTTTCATTAAATGCCGTCTCCGACATATTTTCTTTTAACACAGCCAACGCTCGCTTGGCTTTTTCTAATTGCAAAGCCTGACGAATTTCATCTGTATTCGGTTCTGGATTTTCGTCTGTTTTGGCTTTCACAGAAGCAGCAGCGATTTCTTCGTCCGATACCGTTTGTTTGTCGGCTAAATCGTTGCTATCCACACGCACAAAATCAAATTTAACGGCAGCAGGTAGTTGATATTTCGCCTTATTTTTTTGGAAAAAATCGCTTAAATCTTTATCTTCCACGCCTAAATCCGCCGCATTTTGCGGTTTGAACGCCGCCGTTTGCACAACACGATTTGCCCCCAAAATTTGCAAAACCTGTTTGGCTTGCACATCAGCCACAGGCGTGGGCGAAGTGAATAACGCCGCCATACTTTGTGAGCGAATATCCTTGCGGAAATTTTCCACAAACGCCGCTTCACTCAAACCTGCTTGGCTTAAATAAGCGTCTAATTTAGCCTTGCTAAACGCCCCATTTTCGTGAAAATAAGGAATATCTGTGATGAGTTTTTTCACCCGCTCATCAGACGCAGATACGCCCAACTGATTGGCTGCATTCAAAATATAGGCTTGATTCACCAAAGACGCATACGCTTGTTTTTGCGTTTCGGGTGTGGGTAGCAAATTAATGTTGCGAATGAGTTTATCCATTTCCTGCTTGGAAACAGGCACACCGCCTATATCGACAATATAATCACCGCCCGCTTGCGAAAACGAATGGGCAGTGAAAGTAACAAAACTTAACGCAATTAAAGCGAGCAGAATTTTAAACAGCCCGCGGTGTTTTTCAACGACATCAAACATAATTCGATTTTTAATAAAGAGATAAAAGGGGGAATTATACTTGATTTATCATCATTCAGGCAGCCTGAAAACAGTGAGCAATGAGCAGTGAGCAGTGAGCAGTTATTTAGTCAAGCCTACGGCTTGACAACTTTTTTTAGATAATGCTCTGGTTATCTTTCAGGCAGCCTAAACGAATGTCGAAGCGTTATCATAAACATATCCGTCAAGCCGCAAGGCTTGACTAAACAACTGCTCACTGTTTTCAGGCTGCCTGAAATTGTTTTTGCCTTGCCGTTACAAAGCCTTGTGGCTTTGTGTTAATGACTTCGTCATTAACTGGATTGCCACGATTTGAACTGCGTTCAAATCTCGCAATGACACAGTTTTTTATTTTTAGGCTGCCTGAAACAAATATTTAATCCTGCGTGTCATTGCGAGCCTGACCAAAGTCAGGCGTGGCAATCCAGTTTTGCCGCAGGCAAAACAAACGCCGTTAGGCGTTTAAACGGCATTGCATTAAACCTTTCAGGCTGCCTGAAATATTGTCGAAGCGTTATCTAAAAAAACCGTCAAGCCGCAAGGCTTGACTAAACAACTGCTCACTACTCACTGCTAACTGCTCACTATTTTCAGGCAGCCTACAAAATAAAAGGCGTGTCGGAACACGCCAGTAAATAATATGATGCGAAATCAATTTAAAATCGACTAAATTATTTCTTTTTAGCAGATTTTTTAGAAGACGCAACCACTTCTTTCAAAGATTTGCCAGGGCGGAATTTAGGCAACTTGGTTGCTTTAATTTTGATTTCTTCGCCGGTGCGTGGGTTACGACCAGTGCGAGCGGCGCGTTCGCCTACGGTGAAAGTACCAAAACCGATTAAGGTTACATCTTCGCCTTTACCCAAAGATTTGGTTACAGCGGCAACGAATGCGTCAATCGCACGATTGGCAGCGGCTTTGGAAATCTCCGCTTCTGCGGCGATTGCATCTACAAGTTCAGATTTATTCATAAGAGAAGCTCCTCGAGCAATAAAGATTTTCACAAAAAAATTGCTTAACGGAATAAGCAGTATCTTTATAACAAGTTACAAAAAGGCGTGTCAAGCAAGAATGCAATAAAAACAGTAATTTTTGACTTTAATCATACAAAAAAGGGGCAATTTAGGCGATTTGTGGCTTTTTGTGTGCGATTTACAACACATTTTCAGGCAGCCTGAAAGATTTTAGCAGATTTGGTTTTTTGAAAAATAAAAATGACTGATTTTTTTATTTGATAACTGACGAGATTTTTGTTTTTTTAAATCTCTCACCAAGACACGGAGAACACGGAGAATAGCGTTAAGTGTTTATATTATTTAATATTTTTTATACTCCCCGTGTTCTCCGTGTCTTGGTGAGAAATAAAAAAGCAAAATAAAATAAGTACTTAACCTTACGCTCCGTGTTCTCCGTGTCTCCGTGAGAGATAAAAAAACAAAATAAAATAAGTACTTAACCTTACGCTCCGTGTTCTCCGTGTCTTGGTGAGAGATAAAAAAACAAAAT
>JAFWTP010000315.1 GCA_017518845.1 Neisseriaceae bacterium | reverse complement strand
TTTGGTATCACTAAAACAGCAAAAAACAGATATAGCCAAAACAAGAAATACTATAAATCCAATGATGAACATTTGCATAAAATACTCGAATACATTTTCTTTGAGTTCTTTTATGTTCAACGCAGGAAAAATATCAAAAAATATATTTGTATCAAATTCTTTTATATGTTTTTGAGAACCGTCAGGCATTATTTGATAAATAAAAGGTTTTTCATATACAAAGCGATTTAATCCACGAGATAAATAATATAAATAATAAAATGGACAAAATGCGACATACCACATAAATCCGCCAATAATCGATATTCCGTCAAAAAATTGAAAGATATTTTCTCCTTTTGAAATCATTACCAAAGGACGGATAAATAAAGCAATAATAACAGGAAAAAAAGTAAAAATAAAACAATTTAATCCCATTAAAGCAATGCGTTTCAATGGAAAAAATTTAATTTTTACTGGAATAATTTGTCTTGAATATTGTTCATAAAAAAATGTCGTATTTTTGGCTTGTGTTATTTTTAATTTAGTATCTAAATATTCTTCTTGAAAAACAAGAGTGTGATAATTTTCGACTTGGTCATTTTCAGTAATATGTAATTTTTTATTTTGGCGATAACTTTTACTATGACTACTCTGTTTTGTTTTTCTTTGAAAAATTCTTAATCGTTCATGTTTTTCACTAAATAAACCAAAAATAATAATGGTCATAAAAAACCACAGTCCAGCAGATGCACTTAAAATTTCTATAATATCTTCCCAAATTAAAGGTCTTTTACCAAAATATAATAAAAGTGTTACAAATGATAAATACGAAATTAAAGTTAAAAGAGTGGCTTTAATAATCCACGAATTAAAATATCTTTTTTCTTTTCCACAAGACGCTGAAATTCTGCCCGTTTGTCCATTCATAAAAGCATTAAAAAAACCGTCTTTAATAAAATAAATCGGTAAGAGTGCATTTTTATTTAAAAAATTGCTGTCTGTTTTAAATTTCACTTCAACCGCACGAGAATGAAAGGTTTTTTGTATTTCAGGTAAAAATTCATCTTCGGTTTCTTCAAGCACTCTGTTATGGATTTCTTTTTCACTAATATCGGTTAATTTAACTTTTTGTCCTGCAATATGAGCATATTCAAAGGCTTGCGATTTTGACCAATCAAAAGGTTCAATTTCATTGAGCAATAAATTATCTAATTGTTTTGAAGTATTCACCGCCATATTGCGAATATAGGCTTTGCAATGAAAAAGGCGTTCTACACCATCGCGATGAATTAAACCATTGACTTCACCTTTAACCATACGATATGGCAAATAATAGGTTTGCATTTGCTCAATATGCTGAATAATCTTTTTGCTTTCGGCACTTCTTTTATGCTGTTTTGCCCACGCTAAAAAGCGTTGCTTCGCTTCATCTGCGGTAATAAAAAAAGGAATAATTAAATCAGGCAGTTGCTCTTCTTCGTTGAATTGATGACGCACTAATTTAGACGCACAAAAATCACAAGTTTGCACCGCTTCATTCGCAGAAAAAACCACCTTTGCCCCACAAGACGGACAAGAATATTGTTGTAAATCAAGTGGTTGCCTTTGTTTATCGGCAAAAGCCAATCTTCGCCAAGTGGTGTGTTTGGGCGTGCGATTTTCCAAACCTGTGGTTTGTTTGCAATACGCACAACGATAAGTTTGCTCAACAATATCAAACTCGGCAGACGAGCCGCAGTTGTGGCAGATAATGCGTTGCGGCGGCTTGTTTGTATGTTTTTTTAGCGGAAAAATAGCCTGTTGCTTACATTCAGGACAAAGAAAACCCAATTTTTCATTGATAAATGTAGCCTTATACTCGCCACATTTTTGACAGGGAAAGTGTGTAACCGATTTATTGTTCATCATTTTCTTTGTCTTCTTCCTTGTTCAGGCTGCCTGAAATGCTTTTAATATTGCCACACGGATTCGATTTTGCTTACGCAAAATCTTTAAAATCTTACAAAATATTTTTAAATAATATTCGTCATTCTATGCCATAAAAATATTCTTATAAAACAATCACTTTATATTATAGGAATTGCGTTAGCAATTCCGAATCCGTGTGGCAATGAAAAATTTTACTCTTTCAGGCTGCCTGAATTTTCTTCTTGATTTTCTTCAATCAACTGCCCAATTTCTTCCAAAGGCGGCAGTTCTTTTAAGGATTTTAGGCGTAAATCGTGCAGAAATTGCTCGGTTGTTGCCCACAAATTAGGCTTGCCTGCCACTTCTTTCTGCCCAACGATTTCAATCCAGCCGCGTTCTTGCAACACCTGCATAATTTGCGAAGACACTGCCACGCCACGCACCGCTTCAATATCGCCCCGCGTTACAGGCTGACGATAGGCAATAATCGCCAAAGTTTCCATCACCGCACGCGAATATTTGGGGTGTTTTTCCGCATATAAATGCGGAATTCGCGACACAATTTCGCCCGCTACCGAAAATTGCCAACCGTCCGCAGTTTCGCTTAATTGCAAGGCACGATTTCGCCAACGGGCTTTTAAAATCACCAAAGCATCGCTTAACGCTTCCTGCGGCAACTTGGGTTCAAACAAACGGCGTAAATCATACCGCGACAGGGGCACAGCAGAAGTCAGCAACGCCGCTTCAATCACACAATCGGGGGGAAGTTCTTTTTCCATTTTAATCGGCTCGCTTAAAACGATTTCTTTCTCATTTCTTTTATCAACGCCTTTTGCTGTTGCTTTTGTTTTTCAGCGTCTTGGGCGGTTTTGAGCCACGCGGCAAATTCATCAGGCGTTTCTAATGTGATTTTACCCAACGCCCCTGTGCGATAATCCTGCACCACAATTTCAGCGGCTTTTTGATAATTCACACGATTACCCGATAAAACCGCTCCACGCCGCTTGGCAATGTGCGTCAGCCATTCATCGTCATGCGTATTTTGGTCTAATTCATTTGCAGAATAACGGTTTTGCAATTCTTTTAAGTAATTGTTTTTTAAGTAAGAAATTAAATATAACGCAATATCTTCTTCATCAATCGCATTTTTACTCACGCTGCCTGAAAGAGCCAAATTGTAACCCGTTTCTGGCACGATAATTTTTTGCCACAGCATACCAGGTGTGTCATACAACCAAAAATCGTCTGCCAAAATCAAGCGTTGTTCGGCTTTGGTAATGCCTGCTTCATTGCCTGTTTTGGCTGATTTTTTGCCTATCATGGTGTTAATCAGCGTGGATTTACCCACATTCGGCACGCCACAAATCATGGCTCGCAAGGGTTTTTCAATGCCTTTGCGGTGCGGTGCTAATGTACGACACGCTTTGATGACTTTCAGGCAGCCTGAATTATCTAATGCAACAATCGCGATTGCGTCTGTAATATTTTGTTTTTTAAAGTGTTCTATCCACTGTTGCGTGCGTTGTTCATCTGCCAAATCGGCTTTATTGAGAATTTTTAAACAGGGAATATTTTTAACGGTTTTCGCCAACAAAGGGCTAATTGATGACGCAGGCAGTCGTGCGTCCAACACTTCAATCACCACATCAATGTTTTTGATGCGTTCGGCAATGGCTTTTTTTGCCTTATTCATATGACCTGGAAACCATTGTATGCTCATTATTTTATCCTTTCAGGCTACCTGAAATTTATTCACCCATTGTCCAATTTAATCACGCCAAGCCTTGTCCTGTTTTGTTTTTGCACAACAAAACACGAGCCAAAAAGCGAGTGCATGCACCGTATTGGGCAAATAAAGCCGCAATAGTTTTATCTAACAATTTGTTTATGCTAATATTTTGTTGCTGTGCCATTTCTTTTAGGCGTTGTTTTTTTGTTCGGAGAAACGAAAAGTTAAAGTACTCACCCAGTGTCTCAATACAATTTTCACTGCATAATGATAGCATGTTTGCTATCTAAAAGGGTTTTCAGGCAGCCTGAAATAAATAATGAGCAGTGAGCAATGAATTTTATGTCACGCCTTATCAGGCTTGACGGATAATATTCAGATAACGCTTCGACAATATATTTAACTTCACGCACGACTTGCCCCACTTCGTTTCAGGCAGCCTGAAAAATAAATCGAAGCGTTATCTAATTAAAAAATCCGTCAAGCCTGATAAGGCTTGACATAAAATCCATTGCTCATTGCTAATTTCTCATTGCTTTTACAACTGTTGCAAAAATCCCCAAAAAATCGCTTAAAAATACAAAAAATAACATTTTCAGGCTGCCTGAAAAGATTTTTTGTCTATAATAATAATTTCCTTAATCTTCAACTTTTTCAGGAGTGATAAAAATGTCCGTTATTTCGGTTATTTTACTTGTATTGGTGGCTCTTGCCGTTGTGGTGATTGTGATTTTCAACCGCATGGTATTGTTAAAAAATCGTTTTCAAAATGCCTTTGCACAAATTGAAGTGCAACTAATTCGCCGCCACGATTTAATTCCCAATTTAGTGGAAACGGCAAAAGCATATTTAAAGCACGAACACGAAACCTTGCAAGAAGTGATTGACGCTCGCAATGGAGCAGCAAAAGGCTTGTCAGGTTTAAAAAATTCACTCACCGACCCAACATTGGTGCAAACTTTTGCGGCGGCGGAACAAGGCTTACAATCGGCTTTGGGGCGTTTTAATATGGTGATAGAAAACTATCCAGAACTGAAAGCCGATAAACAAATGATTATGGTGCATGAAGAAATCACTTCAACCGAAAATCGCATTGGTTTTGCTCGTCAGTTCTACAACGATATGGTTACCGAGTACAATGTATTCCGTCAATATTTCCCTTGCAATATCATTGCCTATCTTTTCAGACACCGTAAAGACGCCGTTTTATTGGAATTTGACGACAAACCACAATCCGCCATTATGGTTGCCCCCAAAGTGGATTTTACGGCTTAATTTCATTCAATCATCTTTTTCAGGCTGCCTGAAAAAAACTCCGTGTTCTCCGTGTCTTTGTGAGAGATAAAAACCTATTTTTGTGGCGTTGAATTTTTTAATCTCTCACCAAGACACGGAGAACACGGAGTGCAAGATAGATTTTCAGGCTGCCTGAAACAAAGTTCAACGAGCGTTAGCGAAGTTAAAAACAATCCACGCAAAGGAAAAACAAAAATGGCAATGAATTTTTACAAACAGCAAGAACAAGCACGAAAACAAGAAAAAATTATGTTCGCCTTGTTTTTGCTGTTATCTTTGCTTTTAACGATTGTCATCACCAAAGCCATTGATTGGGCTTTTTGGGGCAGAATGTCCTTACCCGCGTTACTCACAATCAACATCCTACTTTTTATAACCATTTGTTCCGTGTCGTTTGATAAAGTCAAAAAATTACTCGCCACAGGCAACCGCCTATCTGATAAAGCAGGCGGCTCGTTATTAAATGAAATAGATAACAGCCGAAAAACACAATTACAAAATATTGTTGAAGAAATGGCAATCGCCGCAGGCGTGCCTGTTCCCCATATTTATGTATTAGCCAAAGAACCGTCTATCAATGCTTTTGCCGTAGGACTAAAACCGACCGATATGGCGATTGGTGTCACACAAGGCTGTTTGGATTATCTTAATCGCGATGAATTACAAGCCGTTATCGCCTACGAAATGGCACAAATTATTAACGGTTACACACGGCTCAATACTTTAATGTACGGCGTTTTATTTGGTTTGCAATTTTTGTATTCATTTTTAGAAAAAAATTTTTTGAATACAATGAAGCAAATTCAAGACCTGAAAACCCAACAAGAAAATAAATTACTCCCTTATTTTGGCACAATCTTAACAACCATTGCTTTATTTCCATTGTATATTGTGGCATATTTAGGTAATTTATCTGCCAAAATAATTAAATCCATTATTTGCCGTGAAAATGTTTTTCAAATAGACGCGATTGCAGTTAAATTATCTCGTTATCCCAATGCTTTGGCTTCTGCATTAAATAAAACTTTAAAACCGCAATGGAAATATATTTTATTTGCCGATGATTTTTCTACAAATTTAGAACATTTGCTTTTTACTTTTGGCAATAATCCAATTTATGAATTTCAAATGCTGCATACGCACCCGAATACCGCACAACGCATTCAAAAAATTCTATCCGATAACCAAGAAACATTAAGCAATATGGACGAACCTTTATTATATGAACACGAAGAACAAACAAAAATTACACATATATTGGGTTCTCGCGATAGCAACGCTTATAAAACACCCAATGATTTGGAAATTATCCCCACGATTGATAAAAATCATCAAATAGTATATGACACAGTGGCAACGGCGGCAGTTTTGGGGATTATGGGCGGGGCAAGCAGACACGATACAACCGTTGAAAACGAAGCCTACTGGTTTGCCGCCGCAAGGCAGCCTGAAAAGGCTTCGGCAGTTGTGGTCGCCATGCTGGCTCGCCACAGCGATAATAAAAAAGCATGTTTGGATATAGCCGAATTATTTAGCCAAGAATTACATAATAATATCAAAAACTTATTAGAACATACCCTGCCTGATGAACGCCGTTTTGCGGTGTTGGCAGTTGCCTTGCCTAATTTACGCTTAAATATTATTGGCGAAGAAAATATCAATAAATACAAACACTTTCTGCAAGAAGTGATTAAATCAGACGAAAAAATCACCTTGTTTGAACATTGCGTTTATGCTGCCGTTTCAGGCAGCCTGAAAATGTCGCTGATGGCAGGCTTTTTGCCGCCTGTTGGCAAAGATAAATTAAAAGCAGAAATCATTGAATTGTTAAACTTAACCGCACAACACAGCAACAGCGGACACCACGCCGAAAAAGCCTTTCAGGCAGCCTTAACCGAATGCGGCTTCGCACAAACAGCATATCGCGACAACATTCCATTAGGGCGTTTATCCAGCCTACTGCACACACTCGACCGCTTGTCAGCGGCAGATAAACAACAAATCTTAACCGCATTAGAAAATATCGCTCACTTTGACGAAGTGCTGTCGGAAAGCGAAAAAGATTGGCTTTCCGCCATTGCGATTGCGTGGGAAGTTTAGTGCATAGTTGCCCACGCGTTCAGGCAGCCTGAAATATAAACTATCGACTTGGCACGCCTACCTGACAATAGAAAACACGATATAATAGCAATATTATTATTTTGATATTGGAAAATGCAATGTTCAAGTATATTCTGCCCTGCGTTTTGTTGTTGGCAGCGTGTCAGCCGCAACAAGAACGAGAGATTACGCCGCCGCCTGTGCCGCCACAGACGGTACCCGTCAAAGAAATGATAGGAAGCGATATTCGTGATAAAAATTTAAGTTCGGCAGTGCCTTTGGCAGCAACTTCGGGCGGTGAAGTGTTGTTTGGGCAAGCGACAAATCACATTTCTTTAATTACCTTTGGTTATACGCATTGCCCCGATATTTGTCCGACCACGCTTTTGACGCTGTCGCAGGCGATAAAAAAATTGTCGCCCAAACAAGCAGCAAGCGTTCGTGTTTATTTTGTTACGCTCGATCCCGAACGCGATTCTTTGGAAACGCTGCACGGCTATGTAACGCTGTTTCACCCCGATTTTATAGGCTTGCGTCCGACTATGGAGCAATTAGGGCAAGTAAAACAAGACTGGCGTGTGGTTGGCGAATTTGTGCCGCTGTCTAACGGCAGTTACACGGTCGATCACAGCACGGGCATTTATATTATTGATAAACAAGGCAAAACAGCGGTGTATGAACCCTACGGCACAACCGCACAGGAATTAGCCGATGATATTGCTTTGTTTTTAGAACAAAATCCGTGATATGTGTAGGAAATTGCCACGCCTGCGTCTTGTCTCGCATTTCAGGCAGCCTGAAAGCATAAGAATATGAGCAAAAAACACCCTGTAACCCCTGCCATTCGTTTTTTACGCCAGCATGCTGTGGCGTTTTTGCCGTTTGAATATGATTATGTCGAACACGGCGGCACGGCTCATTCTGCCCTTGCATTAGGCGTTGATGAGCATTGTGTGATTAAAACCATTGTATTGCAAGACGAAAACAAACGGGCGATGATTGTGTTAATGCACGGCGATTGTGAAATTTCCACACGCAATATGGCACGCACAATCGGGGCAAAACATATTGAAACGGCAAAACCTGAAACTGTAACAAAATTAACGGGTTACATGGTTGGCGGCTGTTCGCCCTTTGGCACCAAACAGGCGTTGCCTGTGTATGTAGAACGCTCGATTTTGTCTTTACCTGAAATTTATATCAACGGAGGCAAACGCGGTTTTTTGGTGAAAATCAATCCACAAGATTTGCAAGTATTAAAACCGATTGCTGTGGAAGTGGCGGTAAAATAAGCATTTCAGGCTGCCTGAAATTGTAATGAAACTGTAAAAGGACTATATTTTTAGAAAAATCAATATGAATAGTACTCATCAAAACAAACAACTTGCCGAAACTTTATCCCGAGTGTTATCTGAATGGAACAGCGGCAAGGAAAAAATCCGCTACACAATAGATATACCAAAAAGTAAATGGGATTTTATTTTCGATATGGTAACTTGTATTATTTGGGGCTCGTTTGGCTTGGGGGCATTTGTATTGGCTTTAAAACAACATCTCCTGTTTCCAGTAGGCATTGTTACTTTTCTCTGTGGTATTGTGGTTTATGTGTTTGCACGAAAAAATGCTCCTTATACATATATTATCAACCGTAAAAAGAAAAGATTATATTGGGGAACTTATGGTAGGCGGCGTTATTGGCAGCAAAATTATGGAGAACCATTTTCATTACCTACTTTCAGGTTGCCTGATGATGATTATTCGGGCAAATATGCTCGTATGCGTGAAAAATTGCAAGCACAAATCACCGATGAAACAGGCTGGACATTTGAAAATTAAAAAATCCATTACAAATTCATCGTTCTACTCCTGAATACAGTGTAAAAGAATATAAAACGAACGCCAAACGCCCTGAAACCCTACACAACTTAAATTTTAACCGTATCGAATTCGATACGGTTAAAACAAACGAAACAAAATATTTTCAGGCAGCCTTGAAAATCTATTAACGAAAGCATTTCTATGAAAATCACCTTATTTTACACAGGCGGCACAATCGGTATGGTTGATACGCCGCAAGGTTTTGTACCTGACAGTGGGCTGCCTGAAAAAATTGCCGAACACTTTTCAGGCAGCCTGAAAGATATTGAATTATCGTTTATATCAAGCGAGCAGGCGATTGATTCTTCTTGTATTTCGCTACAACACTGGGAGCAGTGGATTGAACAAATCCGCCAAATATTGCCGCACACAGACGCGGTGATTATTCTGCACGGCACGGACACCATGGCGTACACCGCCGCCCTATTCCGCCTTGTGTTTGCGGATACAAACAAAGCGATTATTTTCACAGGTTCGCAAAAAGCGTGGGTTGAAAAAAATTCAGACGCACCCGATAATCTTTTATCGGCTATTTTATTGATTCAACAAGGTTTTTCTGGTGTAGGCTTGGTGTTTTCTCGCACCCTATTTGACCCTGCTGACTGTCGCAAAATTTCTACCGAAAATAATCAAGCATTTTCAAGCATTTGGCAAACGCCGTTGGCACAGATGAAAAACAATCAATGGCAGTTTTTCAGGCAGCCTGAACCCCCTGTTTTGCCACAAAAAAACATTCAAATCAACCCAAATTTGCGTATTGCAACCATTTATCCCACACCCGCATTTGCTTGGCAAAATGCCGCGTCTTTATTAACTGACAACACGCACGCGGCGATTATTTTGGCATACGGCAACGGCAATTTGCCTGATGATAAGGCATTTTTACAACAGGCAAAAAACTTCTGCCAAAACGGTAAGTCCTTGATTATATTAAGTCAAGTGTGGCAGGGCGAAGTTAATCAACGCTATGGAGCAAATGCAGCATTGACAAAAATCGGAGCAATCAACGGCGACAAACACACAATAGAAAACACATTAGCCAAGTTGATTGTGGCGTTAAGCGGCGGATTGTCCAAACAAGAAATTGCGACATATTTTCAGGCAGCCTGAATATCCATTTTGACAGATTAAACCGTATAACCGTATAATACAACTATACACTCAATCAACAAACAACAGCAATGATTAAAAATTTCAAGCACAAAGGATTAGAGCGGTTTTTCAAAACTGGCGATAAATCAGGCATTATTGCTCGCCATGCCAACCGTTTGAAAATATTACTCATTGCATTAGACAGTGCCAAAAATCCCAAGCAAATGGATATGCCAGGTTGGCAATTTCACCCTTTGAAAAGGGACTTGGCGGGGCATTATGTCGTATCCGTTAATGGCAACTGGCGGATAACTTTTACATTCACAGGTGAAGACGCAGAAATTGTTGATTATCAAGATTATCATTAGGAGTTGAAAAAATGGAAATGTACGACCCACCACACGCAGGAGCAGTATTCAAAGAATGTTTGAACGGAGCAAACATTACCGAAACCGCACAAAGATTAGGCGTTACTCGTGCCACACTTTCTCGCATTATCAATGGTAAGCAAGGCGTAACCGCCGATATGGCAATTAAATTTGCCGAACTACTGCCCAACACGGACGCAGAATTTTGGTTGCAGATACAAATGAAATACGACCTGTGGCAAGCCAAACAACGCCCGCACAATGTGGTTATTCCACTATCGCAACCCTTGCCTGCAATGGCTTAAAATAAAAAAACCTTTAATCACAAAAGATTAAAGGTTTTTAATGTGTTCAGGCTGCCTGAAAGGTTTTTTTGCATTGCCTTGTTTTAGCGTATTATTTATACTTTTTGCAACAAATTATCTGTTTTAAATTGATGAAACGCCTATTGTATTTTCTGCTGATTCTACTGCCAGCCTTAATTGCGGCGGCGTTGCTGTTTTTGGGCTATGCCAAAATCGACACCGCTATGTCGTCTTTATTGCCTACAAATCAAGCAAATAATGCGGTTTTTCAGGCAGTTGAAGACGCACAAAATCGCCGTTTTAACGAAACTGCTGTGCTGATAATCGGTGCAGAAAATCCCGATATAGCGTTTGACAATGCCCAAAAAATCGCTCAACTGTGGCGAAACAGTGGCTTGTTTGATACAGTGGAAGACACTATTACATTCAATATCAACGACTTAATTAAAACTAATCAACAATTAAATGTGGCACTACTGCCCGAAGATGAAGCACAATTATTGCTGGATAATCCAACACAATATTTTCAACAAAGGGCAGAAGATTTGGCGAATCCTTTTTCAGGCAGCCTGATTCCTGTGGCTGATGACTGGTTAGGTTTTGGCAGATTTTTATCGTCTAAACAAGGTGTTGCCGCATTAGAATGGTCAAGCGAATACAATATGTTGTATTCCACGGATAAAGAAAAAACTTGGGTGTGGTTGCGGGCAAATCCGAATAAAAAAGCCATTGCCCACATACCGCAACTCGTGCAGCAAACGCAGGATTTTGCACAACAAAAAGGCGTTGAAATTGCGGTGTCGGGCGGTATATTTTTTGCCGCAGACAGCAAACACAAAGCCGAACGAGAAAGCAAAATCATGTCGTCAATCGGCTTAACGCTGACTTTCGCTTTTTTGCTGTGGGCATTTCGCACACCACGCATTTTGGCTTTGCTTGTGGTGTTAGTGGCAGGCATTAGCACAGGTTTAGCGGTGTCGCTCACCGTGTTTTCCACTGTGCATATTTTAACCATTGTAGTCGGCACTTCGTTAGTCGGTGTGTTAGTCGATTTTCCCTTGCACGGATTAGCCAGCACACTGTTCAGGCAGCCTGAAAACACAAGGCACGCCAAAAACAGCATACGCCGCTTATTGCCGACATTTGCCATCAGTCTCATCATTACCGCCGCAGGTTATTTATTGCTGCTCACCGCTCCCTTGCCCTTACTCAAACAAACCGCCGTATTTTCGGTTGCCGCCTTATTTGCGGCATTTCTTTGCACCGTTTTTCTTCTGCCCGAATTTTTACGCCATTACCAAGCACGCACCACTCATTTTACCCATTTGGCATATTTTTTATATAATAATATCAAACGCTTACCCTTATTATGGATAAGTTTAATCTGTGGCGTGTTTTTGTCTATCGGCATTGCCAAAAGCCAGTGGCAAGACGATATTCGGCAATGGGTTGTTTTGCCTAATCATTTATTGCAACAAACGCTAAAAGTCGCTCAAATATCAGGCATAGATATGGGCGGACAAAGCCTGATTATTCAAGCCGAAAATGAAGACGATTTATTGTTTCAAAGTCGAGAAATTGCCCAAAAAATCGCCCCTTTTGCCGACAGTCAAGGGCTTCATCAATGGATATTGCCGCAAGCCACACAACGCCAACTCAAACAACAACTGCAAAAAATAGCCGAAGAAAAACAAGAAGTGAGCAGTATGACGGAGTTCGGCATTTCGCCCGCAGTACTGTATGACGCAATGCAACACACCGCCCAAAAACCCGACATAACACTTTCAGGCAGCCTGAACACACCATTAGGACAAGCATGGCAACATTTGTATATTGGCAAAGTGGGCGAACAACACCTTGCTTTACTGCCCTTATCCAATATTCGCAATTTGCCTGAAATTGCCAAAATAGTGCAGCAACACACCTGCACCAAGCACGCTTGCGTACGCTTAATCAACAAAAGAAAAGAATTAAATCAACAATTTACACAAATTCGCAACCAAACCATTGTGTTAAAAATCATCTCCTTTGTATTGGCGTGGCTGATTTTGTGGTGGTTGTTTGGCATTCGCAAAAGCACGCTTATCATTGCCATACCCACTGCCGCCGTGCTATGCACGATTGGCGTTTTCGGCTGGTTAAATACGCCAATCGGTTTATTTGCCGCGTTTGGTTTATTGCTGTCGTCCGCCGTGGGCGTGGATTACGCCGTATATACACTCAACGCCCCCGAACACGCCGCAAGCAAAATCGCAGGCATAACGCTGGCAGCATTCACCACAACGCTGTCATTTGGCTTGCTGTCATTGAGTGCAACCCCTGCGGTTGCCGCATTTGGATTAAGCGTAGCGATTGCTGTGCTGTTAAACTGGGCAATGTGCATGATGTTGATTGCCAAACAAAGATAAGTTTCAGGCTGAAACCTTTGCAAAACCTATTTATCCATATAATAAATACAAATGTTATAGGGTGGGCATTCTTGCCCACCAACCGCCCGACAGAGCGGAATTTTCTTAAATATCAATAAATAATCAACGCATACGGCGTTGTGGTGGGCAGGAATGCCCACCCTATAACGAATACTTTTTTTGTTTTAGATTGAGTTTTGCAAAGGTTTCAGCCTGAAAACAAAAAACGG
>JAFWTP010000314.1 GCA_017518845.1 Neisseriaceae bacterium | reverse complement strand
GGCAGGCCCAGTTGCCGGCGGGCCTCCGCTTGTGGCGTAGGGTGGAAGCGTCAAACGCTTTAATCAACCTTTGTTAGACTTAAATGGCAATCGCTTAAAAGTGCCGCACATGGGCTGGAATACGGTGCGACAATGCCAAAAACACCCATTATTCAAAGACTTAAAAGACAACGCCCATTTTTATTTTGTGCATAGTTATTACTTTGCCCCCAATCATCAAAACATTATTTTGGGCGAGTCTGACTACCCTACCCCATTTGCCTGCATTGTCGGTAAAGATAATGTGTTTGCCACACAATTTCACACCGAAAAAAGCGGCGATAATGGTTTGTTATTGCTGAAAAATTTTATTGAGTGGAATGGGAAAGAATAGCGTTCAGGCAGCCTGAAATAAATTGATTAGGAGTCATTTCAAATGAAAAACTTTTTGAGCATACAAGAATGTTCTGCAATGCGAGCATTGGCAATTTTAAGCATTATGTTGCACAACTATACGCACTGGTTGCCCAATATTGTTAAAGAAAATGAATTTACATATCGACAAGAACGAAACACTCAATTTTGGCAAGCATTGCAACTTTATAACGATGATTTTCTTTTGCATATCATGTCTTATTTAGGACATTATGGTGTTATTATATTTCTTTTTTTAAGTGGTTTTGGCGTAGTAATGAAATATGAAAAGGGAAATATTTCTGAAATTAAAACTTGGTCTTTTATTCGTTATAACTATCTTAAACTATGGCGTATTTTTATTGTCGGTTTTATTGCATTTGTCCTTATTGACGCAATAACGAAACGCATGCATTTTTATTCTTTTACTGATGTTGTTGCTATGTTAGGATTATTTGGTAATCTATTAGATTCTCCATCACAATCTATATGGCCAGGACCTTATTGGTATTTTGGAATTACACTACAACTATATGTGATTTATTGTTTAATATTATATCGTTATCGATATTGGGGCATACCCCTACTGTTAATTATTATTTGTTGGTTATGGCAAAGTTATTATATTGGCGATCATCAAGTAATTACTTATCTGCGTTATAATTTTGTTGGTGGCATACTTCCATTTTGTATAGGAATATTATTGGCAAGATTTGTAAAAGAATTTGCACTCAATCAATTTATTTGGTTTGCCATATTTCTAATATCCGTTGCTGCAATATTGGCATTATGTTTTACTTTTCAAGGCTGGTTATGGGCTCCAGTATTTGTAATTATAGCAATGCTTGCTCTGATTAAAGTTTTGTCCCATCAAACCATTTCTTTTTTGACAAAAGTGGGAAATATTTCTGCTGCAATATTCATTATGCATCCTATTGCACGCAAAATTTTTATTTTTACAGAATATAGCAATAGTAATGTATATGCAGGTTTATTGCTGTATGTGGTTGCCAGTATTGGTTTGGCTTGGGTGGCACAAAAAATTATCGAACAATTACCCAATCCAAAACTTTAATCCACAAACACTTTCAGGCAGCCTGAAACTCAAAATTGATAGAAAGACAAACACACCATGACCCAAAACTACAACGAATCCAGTGTAACCGTTTTGAAAGGCTTGGAGCCTGTTCGTGAGCGGCCGGGTATGTACACCCGCACGGAAAATCCCACGCATATTATTCAAGAAGTGATTGATAACGCTGCCGATGAAGCATTAGGCGGCTATGCGAATGAAATTTGTGTGGAAATTTTTCCTGACGGCGGTATTGAAATTTCCGACAATGGACGCGGCATTCCCACTGGGTTGCACCCTGTGGAGCAAATCAGCGTGGTTGAATTAGTTTTTACGCAACTTCATGCGGGCGGTAAATTTAATAAAAAAGACGGCGGTGCGTATGCCTTTTCAGGCGGTTTGCATGGCGTGGGCGTGTCGGTTACCAACGCCTTGTCGCAACGCTTGGAAGTGAAGGTTAAGCGAGACAGCAAAATCTTTGCTATTGCCTTTGCACACGGCGGCGAAGTGGTTGAGCCTTTGCGTGAAATCGGTACATGCAGCCTGAAAGACACTGGCACAGCGGTAAAAGTGTGGGCAGACGGCAAATATTTTGATAATCCGAATGTGTCGCTACCTGAATTAGAACGCATTATGCGTGCCAAAGCGGTGTTGTTATCAGGCGTAAAAGTTAAATTAAAACAATATATTAACGGCGAGCCTGTGCAAAAAGAATGGCATTATCCAAATGGTTTGTCTGATTATTTAAATGACTTAATCGGCGACAATATCCCTGCCGTGCCAACCTTGACCGTTGAACGCTATTTAGATGAAGATGTTGATGACTTTGCACAAGGCGAAGGGGCGGCGGCGGCGTTGTCGTGGATTGAAGAAGGTGTGGCAAATGGCGAAAGTTATGTTAATTTAATTCCCACGCCGTCAGGCGGCACGCACGAATCGGGCTTAAAACAAGCGGTTTTCACTGCCGTTTCTCGCTTTATTCAGCACCATAATTTATTGCCGCGTGGGGTGAAGTTGCAAAGCGAAGATGTGTTTGCCAAAGTGGCGTTTGTGCTGTCGGCACGAATGTTAGACCCACAATTTCAAGGGCAAACCAAAGAAAAACTGACTAATCGAGATGCCTTAAAATTAGTCAGCATGGCATTAGCAGACAGCATAGAATTGCAACTGAATAACAATGTGGAAGCAGGCAAAAAAATTGCCGAAATATCCATTCGCCAAGCACAGGCACGCATGCGGTCGGTAAAAAAAATCGAGAAGAAAAAAGGTTCAGGTGTGGCGGTTTTGCCTGGCAAATTGACCGACTGCGAAAGCGAAGATATTCGCGAAAATGAACTTTTTTTAGTCGAAGGCGATTCGGCAGGCGGCTCTGCCAAATTAGCCCGCGACAAAGCCACACAAGCCATTTTGCCCTTGCGGGGCAAAGTGTTAAACTCGTTTGAAGTGCATCGCGACCAACTGTTTGCCAACGCCGAAATTCACGATATATCGGTTGCCATCGGCGTGGATCCACACGCCGCACATGATGAAGTCGATTTATCAGGCTTGCGATACGGCAAAATCGCCATATTGTCAGACGCGGATGTCGATGGCTCGCACATTCAAGTATTGTTGCTCACCCTGTTCTACACCCATTTTCCCAAACTGATTGAAAACGGACACATTTTCGTTGCCCAACCGCCCTTGTATCGCATAGATGTCGCCGCGTCAGGCAAAAGCAAGCCGCCACGCAAGTTTTACGCATTAGACGAAGGCGAGTTGTCGGCATTATTAGAACGCTTGAAAAAAGAAAAAATCAAAGAAAGTGCTTATTCTGTCAGCCGTTTCAAAGGCTTGGGCGAAATGAATCCTGACCAGTTAAAAGATACCACAATGCACCCCGACACTCGCCGCCTGCTACAAGTCGCACCGATTGACAACGCAGAAGAAATGAACGCCATTTTCACCAAGTTAATGGGCAAAGGCGAAGCGGCGGCACGCCGTCAATGGATGGAAGAAGAAGGCGATAAAGTTGTGGCAGATGTTTGAGTGTGAAACGGTTTTCAGGCTGCCTGAAACAATTTATAGTCGTTTCAAAGCAAAGTAGCCAAGGCGATAAGCCTGCAACAGTATAGATAATACGGCAAGGCAAGCCAAGGCATTTTATAGTCAATTCACAGCAAAATCATGTTGCGTTATTTCGTCTTGCCGTATTATTTATACTGTCTGCTACGAAATGCCTTGCCTGCTTTTGGTCTGAATTGACTATAATTTTCAGGCTGCCTGAATAAATTTTCAGGCAGCCTGAAACAATTTAATTAACCCACAATTTGCACTTGTGGCACAGGTATCGCAGGACGCACGATTTTTTCTGCGGGGGCTAATACGGTGGCTTTGCCGACCACCACTTTCTCGCCATTTTGATTGATGACCAAAGTTTCTAACACCACGCGTTTTTTGCTGTCGTCTTTTTCCACAACGGTGATTTTGGCGGTTACGGTGTCGCCAATTTTCACAGGACGGCGAAATTGCAAATCTTGTCCTAAATAAATCGTGCCGACACCTGGCAACTTCGTGCCAATCGCGGCAGAAATCAAACCTGCCGACCACATGCCATGCACAATCACTTCGCCAAACAGCGTGTTTTTGGCGTATTCATCGTCCAAATGGGCAGGGTTGGTGTCTAATGATGCGGCTGCAAACACCGCAATATCTTCTTTTGCCAGCGTGCGTGCCATTTCGGCAGTTTGCCCTACGGTAAGTTCGTCAAAAGTAAAGTTTTCAATCATTTCGCTCATTTTGCTGCTCCTTATTTAGGGGTTCAAAGCATAATCATAAACTTTTTTTACGGCAGGCGTAAAAAATGTTCGCGGTAGTATTTCATTTCGTTAATGCTTTCCAGAATATCGTCTAACGCCTGATGAGCACCTTTTTTCTCAACATTTTTGAATACAGGCGGATTCCAGCGGCGGGCGAGTTCTTTTAGGGTGGAAACATCTAAATTGCGATAATGAAAATAGGCTTCTAATCGTGGCATATATTTCACCAAAAAACGGCGGTCTTGATGCACACTATTGCCGCACAGGGGCGTTGCTTTTTCAGGCAGCCATTGTTTGAGTTTATTTAATAAAATTTCTTCTGCCGTAGTTTCCGTTAAGGTGGATTGTTTAACACGGTTAATTAAGCCTGTCTTGGTGTGCGTGGTGGTATTCCATTCGTCCATTGTGCTTAATAATTCGTCATACTGATGAATTGCCAAGGACTCGCTTTGGTCGATAATATTTAAATCAATATCGGTAATCACCAAAGCGGCTTCAATAATGCGGTTGGTATCGGGGTTTAAGCCCGTCATTTCTAAATCAATCCATGCTAAATAGTTTTTGTCTTGCATATTTTTGGCTTTCTAAACAAGATTCAGGCAGCCTGAATGTTTTACTTTCAGGCTGCCTGAAAAGAATCAATTTTAACGGCAATGTCCCAAGTCTTCATAAAACTCTTTGTGAATCACCATACCACTTTCTTCACAATATACACGGTGGGTGAGTTTTTCGGTGAATTTATTGTAATCTGCCGCAACATACATGGTATTTTTGCCGTTAATGCCATCACCGATTAACTTAAATAAATAACGGCGAAATTGTTTGCATTCTTCTTCGTTCTTACATTTGGTCATTGGACCGTCTTTGCTTTTGGACATAGACACATCAATCACATGTTCTACCGTGCGTCCCACCACTGGGTCATTGGTTAATTGCCAAGTGGCTTTGTCGCGAACATGCATCCAACCTGAACCAAAATAAGTTGCTGTCCAAAAGGCAAGCACGCCCAAAATAATGCGTACAGGCCATTTAATGCGTTGTTCAAAACTGCTGTAACTTTGGTCGATGAGTCGTTCATCAATCGCCATATTTATTAACTCCGTTATACTTTCTGTCTGCGGTTTGAGCCTGATACCATATCAAACAAAAACAGACGACAATCCAGTTTGCCATTATACAGTGGAATTTTGCGTTTTGGCAAAAGTCGTATGATTTTAGGCAATTCGCGGTCAGCGGTGAAAAATCCCACCGTCCAGCCTGAAAATTGTTGTTTTAAGCAAGTTGCCCATTGTGGATACTGGCTTTGCACCATATTTTGCGTTTCCAAGCGTTCGCCATACGGCGGATTGCACAATAATAAGCCATTATCATCATGACACGGTTTATCTGTGGGAAAATGGGCTGCCTGAAAATGAATATCCTTTGCCACGCCTGCATTTTCGGCATTTTGTTGGGCAATTTGAATGATTTTTTTATCTTTATCAAATGCCATAATTTTATGCGGTGCGTTAATAATGGCTTGTTCGGCTTGTGTGTGTATTTTTTGCCAACAGGCTGCCTGAAAATTGTTTAATTTTTGAAAAGCAAACTCGCGATTTAAGCCTGCGGCTTGATTTTTGGCAATCAGTGCCGCTTCAATCGCAATCGTACCACTACCTGCCATCGGGTCAAAAAATGCCTGCGAGCCGTCAAATCCTGCCAATAATAATAAACCTGCTGCCAAATTTTCTCGCAAGGGTGCTACACCCTGCCCTTGTCGATAACCGCGTTTGAACAAAGGTTCGCCCGAAGTATCCAAATAAATGGCAACGCTTTTTTTATCCAAAAAAACGGCAATTTTTATATCGGGATTGTCTTTATCCACAGACGGGCGTTCATTATATTCTTCACGAAAACAATCACATACCGCGTCTTTCACACGCAAGGCGGCAAAATTCAAACTTTTTAGGTGCGAGCCCGTGCTTTCAATGCTGATTTTGAATGAACGCTTTACGCTAAACCAAAGAAACCACGCCACATTTCGTGCAACACGATAAATATCGTCTTCATCACGATACGCTCCCTTTGCCATTTGCAACAGAACGCGGGAAGCCGTGCGGGCGTGCAAATTTAAGCGATAAATATCTTCTAATGAGGCGTTTTCCAAACGCACGAAACCATTGCCGATAACGGCATTTTTACCGATAATAGACGCAATTTCCGCACGCAAAACACTTTACAAACCACGCGGAGAAGTAAGTATCAAAGAATAATTTGACATATTCAACATAACGCAAAAAAATGAACGCTCTTTTTACCACACAACTGATTGTTTGGCAAAGAAAATATGGTCGCCACAATCTGCCTTGGCAAGTTAATGACCCATACAAAATTTGGCTATCTGAAATTATGTTGCAACAGACGCAAGTGGCAACCGTGTGCGATTATTTTATGCGATTTATTCAACGATTTCCGACTGTTAGCGAATTAGCCAACGCCCACGAAGACGAAGTTTTGGCACTGTGGGCGGGTTTGGGTTATTACAGTCGTGCCAGAAATTTACACGCCGCCGCACGGCAAATTATGCACGATTTTGGCGGCAAATTTCCGAAAAATCGTGTTGAATTACAAACACTTAAAGGCGTGGGTAGAAGCACGGCAGCGGCGATTGCCGTTTTTGCATTCTGCTTACCTGAAACCATTTTGGACGGCAATGTCAAACGCGTTTTGTGTCGTGTTTTTGCATTAGACGGCGATTTACAAAATAAAGCATTTGAAAAGGAATTATGGCATAGAGCAGAACAATTATTGCCGTCTAATCGCAATGATTTATCTGCTTATATTCAAGGGCTTATGGATTTAGGTGCAACGGTTTGCACACGCAATAAACCCAAATGCGAACAATGCCCGCAAAACAATATCTGCCAAGCACGACAACAAAATCGCATAGACGCATTGCCACGCAAAAAAGCAGCACCTACTGTTAAAAATATGCCTATGTTTTGGGCGATTGTAAAGAACAACGAACGCTTTTTATTAGAAAAACGCCCCGCCAAAGGCATTTGGGCAAGTCTTTTTTGTGTGCCGTGTTTTGATGATGAAAACAAATTTAATCAATTTATTCAAGACAATCATTTGATTTTAATAAAAAAAGATAATCCATTTATTCATCGTTTAACACACAGAAAATTAGAAATTAAAGCCTATTTTTTCAGGCTGCCTGAAAATAATCAAGAAATAAAAAACAAGCGTTTTCATTCATTAAATGAAATCAAACAATTAGCCTTGCCTAAGCCTTTGTTAAAACTATTTCAGGCAGCCTGAAAACAAAAAACGCCGTTTAAAACGGCGTTTTATATTAACCAATCAAAAACTTAACCAATATCTTCCGCACCGATTTTGTCTTTGAATTGTGGGTTAGGAACCAAGACGATTTTGCTGTCTAATTCTTTCACCACTTTCGGGTCTTTGTTAGGATAATCCAACTGACTTAAAAAGTAGCGAATGCAGTTTAAGCGAGCACGTTTTTTGTCGTCTGATTTAATCACCGTCCAAGGCGAATCGCCTGTGTGGGTGTGGAAGAACATTGCGTTTTTCGCGTCTGTGTATGCGTCCCATTTATCCAATGATTGAATATCAATTGGCGAGAGTTTCCAGTGTTTCAATGGGTCGTTGCGGCGAGATAAAAAGCGGCGAAGTTGCTCTTCACGGCTGACTGAAAACCAGAATTTGAATAAATGAATGCCCGAATTAACCAACATTCTTTCCACTTCGGGGGCTTGACGCATAAATTGCAAGTATTCATGCGGTTCGCAAAAGCCCATAACGCGCTCTACGCCTGCACGGTTATACCAAGAGCGGTCGAAGAACACGATTTCGCCAGCAGTCGGTAAGTTTTTGATATAGCGTTGAAAATACCATTGACCTTTTTCGATTTCATTGGGTTTTTCCAAAGCAACGGTTCTGGCACCACGCGGATTTAAGTGCTCCATAAAGCGTTTGATTGTACCGCCCTTACCTGCTGCGTCGCGACCTTCAAACAGGCACACAATGCGTTGTCCAGTGTCTTTCACCCAACTTTGCACTTTAAGCAATTCGATTTGTAATTTTTTCTTTTCCGTTTCATATTGCTTGCGTTGCATACGATTGCGGTAAGGATAACTTTCGGGCAAAGGTGCAGAGCCTGAATCTTCGGAAGTAATGCGACCTTTGTAGCCCAAAACTTCTTCAATAAACACGGGCAAGTTTTCTTTGGTGAGCAAGTCGGGGTTGATTTTTTCAAGTTTTTCAAACGGTTCTGGTTGATGATCAGTAGCCATTTTGCTTGTGCCTTTCGAGAAAAAAGTTTAACGGTGTGTGCTTTTGTGTTTTAGAACAAAGTGTTCTAAATCACAGTGTTTGTGAATTTCCAACATAGTTTCAGGCTGCCTGAAACTGAAATTCCTGCCTATAAAAGGCATTATTCTAACTCAAATAGCATTTTTCAAAAAGGGGGGTTATGGCTTTTTATAACAAAATTTTCAGGCTGCCTGAAATGTCCTTATAAAAACCACCTATCACCCACTTTATTAGGTACAGCAAAACACCGCACAGCCCATGTTTATTATGGTATGATTGACCGTTTTTTTTTGAGTATTCATACTCAAACAATCCACTACCTTTATTTTTTGTCAAAAGGAACAAACTATGTTAGCAGAATATCGCAAAGCAGCAGCCGAACGGGAAGCATTAGGCATTCCTGCACTGGCTTTATCAAAAGAACAAACCGAGAACTTGGTTGAATTATTGCAAAATCCGCCCGCTGGCGAAGAAGATTTTTTGGTGCATTTACTCTCGCACCGTGTGCCGCCTGGTGTTGATGACGCGTCCAAAGTTAAAGCCGAATTTTTGGCAGCCGTTGCCAAAGGCTCCCTGAAATCGCCGTTAGTTAGCCCTGAAAAAGCCACAGAACTTTTAGGCACGATGTTGGGCGGTTATAACATTGCTCCTTTGGTTGATTTGTTAGATGACGCAAAATTAGGTGCGATTGCCGCAAATGGCTTAAAACACACTTTGTTGATGTTTGACGCTTTTCACGATGTGAAAGAAAAAGCCGATAAAGGCAATGCTAATGCCAAAGCCGTGTTGCAATCTTGGGCAGATGCTGAATGGTTCACTTCTCGCCCGAAAGTGGCAGAAAAAATCACCGTAACCGTGTTCAAAGTGTCGGGTGAAACCAATACGGACGATTTGTCTCCTGCTCCTGACGCTTGGAGCCGTCCTGATATTCCCTTGCACGCTTTGGCAATGTTGAAAAACCCCAGAGACGGCATTACCCCTGATAAATCAGGCGAAGTCGGTCCGATTAAAACTTTGGAAGAATTAAAAGCCAAAGGTAATTTAGTTGCCTATGTGGGCGATGTGGTTGGCACGGGTTCTTCTCGTAAATCCGCAACCAATTCAGTGATTTGGCATACTGGTCAGGACATTCCATTTGTGCCGAACAAACGCTTTGGCGGCGTATGCTTGGGCGGTAAAATCGCTCCGATTTTCTTCAATACCCAAGAAGATTCTGGTGCATTGCCGATTGAAGTTGATGTTTCCAAAATGAATATGGGCGATGTGGTTGATATTCTGCCGTATGAAGGCAAAATTTTGAAAAACGGTGAAGTAATTGCCGAGTTTCAACTCAAATCGCAAGTTCTGTTAGACGAAGTGCAAGCAGGCGGTCGCATTAACTTGATTATCGGTCGTGGCTTGACTGCCAAAGCCCGTGAAGCGTTGGGTTTGCCTGCCAGCGAAGTTTTCAGGCTGCCTCTTAACCCTGCCGATACAGGCAAAGGCTTTACTTTGGCACAAAAAATGGTTGGTCGTGCTTGTGGTCTGCCAGAAGGACAAGGTATTCGTCCAGGCACTTATTGCGAACCGAAAATGACAACGGTAGGCTCGCAAGACACCACAGGTCCGATGACGCGTGATGAACTCAAAGACTTGGCGTGCTTGGGCTTCTCTGCTGACTTGGTGATGCAATCATTCTGCCACACAGCGGCTTACCCCAAACCAGTTGATGTGAAAACCCACAAAACCTTGCCAAACTTCATTTCCACTCGTGGCGGCGTGGCTTTGCGTCCAGGCGATGGCGTGATTCACTCTTGGTTAAACCGCTTGCTCTTGCCTGATACCGTTGGCACAGGCGGCGACTCGCACACCCGTTTCCCAATCGGCATTTCATTCCCCGCAGGTTCAGGCTTGGTAGCCTTTGCCGCCGCAACTGGCGTAATGCCTTTGGATATGCCTGAATCTGTATTAGTGCGTTTTTTAGGCAAAATGCAACCTGGCATTACCTTGCGTGATTTAGTCAATGCCATTCCATTGAAAGCAATCGAAATGGGCTTGCTTACCGTTGCCAAAGCAGGTAAGAAAAACATTTTCTCGGGCCGCATTTTGGAAATCGAAGGCTTGCCAGATTTGAAAGTCGAACAAGCATTTGAACTTACAGACGCGTCCGCAGAACGCTCTGCCGCAGGTTGTACCGTAAAACTCAATAAAGAGCCGATTATTGAATATCTGCAATCGAATATCGTATTGATGAAAAATATGATTGCAGACGGCTACCAAGACGCACGCACCCTGAAACGCCGTATTGAAAATATGGAAAAATGGTTAGCGAATCCGCAGTTGCTCGAAGCCGACAAAGACGCAGAATACGCTGCCGTGATTGAAATCAATATGGACGAAATCAAAGAGCCAATTTTGGCGTGTCCGAATGACCCTGACGATGTAAAAGTCTTGTCCGAAGTGGCAGGCACGAAGATTGACGAAGTGTTTGTGGGTTCTTGTATGACCAATATCGGGCACTTCCGTGCAGCGTCCAAACTATTAGAAGGCAAAGCCGATATTCCAGTGCGTTTGTGGATGGCACCGCCAACCAAAATGGACGCACGCGAATTATCAGACGAAGGACACTACGGCGTATTAGGTCGTGCAGGTGCAAGAATGGAAATGCCAGGTTGTTCGCTGTGTATGGGCAACCAAGCACAAGTTCGCGAAGGAGCAACTGTGATTTCCACATCAACCCGCAACTTCCCCAACCGCTTGGGCAAAAACACCTTTGTATATTTAGGTTCAGCCGAATTAGCCGCCATTTGCTCTATCTTGGGACGCATTCCCACAGTAGAAGAATACACAGCCAATATCGGCACAATCAACGAAAACGGCGATAAAATCTACCGTTATATGAACTTTAACCAAATTCCTGACTACCAAAAAGTCGCAGAAACGGTTAAATAATTTTGTTGATTAAAGAATAAACGCTCCCTGAAAATGGGAGCGTTTTTTTATGGATAGTTATTCAGCCATTGAGAGAGTTTAATGAAGTTAATGCAGTGATATTCATGCAGTGATAATATTCTTGTTAGAGTTCCTTGCAAAACTATACTACCGTCAAAAGCGAGACTAACGAAGTTAGGCATAGCAATCTTATGACTATGCAAAACAAACCTATCACATCCTCGAAAAAATCTTTTTTAATCAAGAAGATTATCACACCATTACCTAATGGCGCGTAATGACAAAAATATCTTGTTAATCAACCAATTTTTGTGCTTGCAAAACTACATATTTTATGTAAGAATTTTACGGTTAGTTTGTGGATAAATTCTATAATGAAAGGATTAAGTTATGAAAAAAAATTCTTTATTTAAAACATTATTTGACATTCTTCAAGAATGCATTGGACACCCTGCTTCTCTTTATACTTTAATAGAAAATTGCCCTGATATTTCTATGCCGTTGAATGAACCCAAATTCAGTATTTCATTGGTAGATAGTATCATTTCTTGGCATAAATGGAAATGGGATCCAACTTATAAAAGAAAAATTGGAGAAGTTATGGGTTATCGCGGTCATTATATATCTTATAATCAAGTACTGACCGAGTTATCAAATTTTACTGATTGTAATATCATTGAAAATTGGAAAGGTGATATTCAAGATATTGTCGGTATTGAATGTTCCAAGTCAAAATTAGATGATTTTGATACATTCGACAAAATGGTAAAAGAAAACGCTCCAGAAATGATTACGCCTGTTACTGTTGAAAAATTAAATCAAAATCTTGCTCATCGTGGAATTGACATTATACACAACAAAAACACAAACAATCACTTTGTACAATATATGTGGGACGGACGAATTTTTTTAAGCAATCATAACGGTTCTCATCATTTTGCGGCGGCTCGATATATTGCTCATCAATTAAATACGCCTGTTCCTTTGATTGGAAAATTATATATATATTCTATCAATGAACAATCTGTTATTAGTCTTTGTAATAAGTATGAAATTTTTACAATAAAAAAGGATTATTTTGTCCGTTTTAGTCAAATAATGAAAAATTTTAGTGTACCTTTTATGAAGTATCCGCTACCACAGCACAACTCGGACAAATACTATCAAGATAATTATGTCATTTTTTTGCCTAAAAATAACAAAAAATCTATGAAAATGGCAACCATATTACATAAATCAAATTGTTTTGATTTTGGTAGATATTTACAAGGTTTAGTAGAACGACAAAACCGTAACATCAAACAACAATATCTTCAGGCTGCCTGAAAAATAAAACCGCCCTATTTCGAGCGGTTTTTTATATTTACCCTATTTTCAGGCAGCCTGAAAATCAATGTGGCAAAACGCCTTTCATGCTTTGAGCCATACGCATTAACTTGCCCATGCCGCCTTTGGTTAAGCGTTTAATCATTTTTTGCGATTGTTCAAATTGTTCTAACATTTTATTGACTTCCTGCACAGAAACGCCTGCACCAAGTGCAATGCGGCGTTTGCGTGTGGCTTTGATGATTTGCGGATTTTCGCGTTCTTTCATCGTCATCGAGTTGATAATCGCTTCGGTGCGTGCCATCGCTTTTTCTGCCGTACCTTCGGGCACTTTGGCTGCCATTTGACCTAATTCACCTGGCAGTTTTGCCATAATGCTTTCCAAACCGCCCATTTGTCGCATTTGTTGAATTTGCAGTTTGAAGTCGTTTAAGTCGAATTTTTTGCCGCGATGCAGTTTTTTCGCCATATCGGACGCGGTTTTTTCGTCTATGCCTTTTTGTACATTTTCAATCAGGCTTAACACATCGCCCATACCCAAAATACGGCTTGCCATACGGTCGGGGTGAAACGGCTCTAATCCGTTGATTTTTTCGCCCACGCCGATAAATTTAATCGGCTTGCCCGTAACATGACGCACCGACAACGCCGCACCGCCCCGTGCATCGCCGTCCATTTTCGTCAAAATAACACCCGTTAAAGGCAAAGCGTCATTAAACGCTTGGGCAGTATTGACTGCGTCCTGACCCAACATCGCATCAACCACGAAAAAAGTTTCAATCGGATTCAAAATTTGGTGTAAGTTTTTGATTTCCGTCATCATTTCTTCATCAATCGCCAAACGCCCTGCGGTATCAACCATCAACACATCGTAATAATGTTTTTTGGCGTAATCTAACGCGGCGGCGGCAATTTCTTCCGCTTTTTGCGTGGTATCAGACGGATAAAAATCCACGCCCACTTGTTCTGCCAACAGTTTTAACTGTTCAATCGCCGCAGGACGATACACATCGGCAGACACTAACAGAATTTTTTTGCGTTTTTCCGCTTTAATCAGTCGGGCGAGTTTGCCTGTGGTTGTGGTTTTACCTGCCCCTTGCAAACCTGCCATTAAAATAATTGCAGGCGGCACGCACGCCAAGTTAAGTTCGCTATTTGCCTTGCCCATTAACTCGGTGAGTTCGGTATTCACCACGCCGATAAATGCTTGACCAGGTGTCAGGCTACCGATGACTTCCTGCCCCATTGCCCGCACTTTAACTTTTTCGATAAAGTCTTTCACCACAGGCAAGGCGACATCGGCTTCTAACAAAGCCATACGCACTTCACGCAAAGCGTCTTTGATATTATCTTCGGTAAGCCGTGCATGCCCACGCATGGTTTTTGCCCACTGGTGCAGGCGGTCGGAAATATTGTCAAGCATTTGAGAATTCCTTAAATTGTTACAGGCAATAGTCGCCCTATTTTTATCAAAAGGCGTATTTTATCACGCTATGAATTTTTTACACAGAAAAACGCTGTTATTATATTTATATGAATTTTCAGGCTGCCTGAAACCTATATCGTCATTGCGAGCGAATGCGAAGCAATCTCTGAATAAATTGTCGCAGGACAATTTATTCAGGTAGCCTATCCTTAAAAACGACAATGTACAAAACCGTTCAGGCAGCCTGAAAACTTTGACAGCAACCGTATTATTGAGAAGGATACTCTTTGGATAGCAATTCGTCTTGTTTATCAACGATTGCTCGGCATTTCGGTTCAAATATTTCTTGAAATTGTTGCATTTCTTTCTCATTTGGCATCATAGGCGGTAATTTGCCATATCGCCGTTTATATTCTTGATGAACTTCATCTGTACATTTATTAAGTTCTTCACTTAATTTATCTAATTCCGTCATCGGCTGATTGTTCTCGCTTTTATCCGAAGAACCGCCACAAGCCGTTAAACACAACACACAGCACAATAATGCTAAATACGATTTCATAACTAAAAACCTTTCTTTTCAATCCGTTAAGCAGAGTTGTTTATGAGTACAGACTGTAAAGTCTGTACTCAATTATATATGATTGAGCGAATTTAAAAATCTTTTCAGGCTGCCTATTTTTCGCTTTTTCATCGCAAAATAGAGTACAATCTACGACTATATTTTTCAGGCAGCCTGAAACAACACAAATCACATAAATAAATAATCACACTAACCCATTCAAACACATTTGGAAAAACATATGCAAACAGTCGCATTGATTATTTTATTGTTTATCTACGGCGGTTTAGGGGCGTTTGTGTGGGGGTTTTGGCGAAATCGTCCGAATGACCCCTACCCGATTAAACGCGAAATTGCCATACTCGTGCCTGCACTGATTCTGCACGCCGCAGTCGTGTGGGTGCCGATGATGACAGGCGGGCAGGTTAATTTTGGCTTTGGACACGCACTGAATTTAATCACTTGGCTCATGTTGCTTTTGTATTGCATAGGCAGTTTATTGTATCCGCTCAAAGGCTTACAGATTTTTCTTTATCCTATGGCGGTGCTGTCGATTATCGTTGCTGCCTTATTGCCTGGACAAAACGCAAATTACACCACCAACAACGCACCGTTTTTGCTGCATGTTGGCTCGTCCATTTTTGCCTATTGCCTGTTTGGCATTGCCACGATTATGGCGGTGCTGATTATCTTGCTTGAACGCGATTTACGCCGCCGCAAAATGTCGCCGTTAATGTCGTTTTTGCCGCCCTTATTAAGCCTTGAAAAACTGATGTTTCAAGCGATTTGGTTGGGCTTTATTCTGCTGACTATTTCGGTTGCCACAGGCACGGTGTTTTCGGAAAGCGTGTTTCATCAACCTTTCCGTTGGACACACAAAGTGGTGTTCGGCATAGCGTCTTGGTTGATTTATGCGGTGTTGTTATTCGGCAGAACGGCTCGTTCATGGCGTGGCAAAAAAGCCGCCGTGTTGGTGATTGCAGGTTTTTTCAGCCTAATGCTTGCCTATATCGGCAGTAAATTTGTGTTGGAAATTTTATTGGGTCGCGTGCATTGATAACCTTTTCAGGCTGCCTGAACGGCACGCAGGCTTATCTTGACGAAATTGAATATGAATACGCTCACTTCCACGCTTGCTTCTGATTTCCTCTGTGGCAAACAGGCTTTGGCAGAGCATTATCGCACGCGGCAAAATGTGCAAGCGTTTTTTTCAGGCAGCCTGAAATTGCGGGACGGCATTATTATTCGGCTTGCCAAGCAAATATTTGCCGAGAATGAAGTGGCGATTGTTGCCACGGGCGGCTTTGGGCGTGGGGAGATTTATCCTTTTTCGGATACTGATATGGCGATTATTTTGCCTGATAATGTTTCAGGCAGCCTGAAAAATCGGGCAGCGGAATTTGTGCAAGCCTTGTGGGACATCGGTTTGTCGCCTGCGGTCAAAATCGGCACGCTCGATGAGTTGCTTTTTTCAGCAAAAAACGATTTAACGGGCGATACGGCGTTAATGGAGTGTCGTTTTTTATTAGGCAACCTGAAAACTTATAACCATTTGATTTCTCAATTAAATTTACAACGCGATAGAGTGGCTTATATAGACGGCAAATTATCCGAATTAGAGCAGCGACACGCCAAATCGCAAGGTTCAGGCAGCCTGTTAGAGCCAAATATCAAAACTTGCCCTGGCGGTTTGCGGGACATTCATACGATGATTTGGTTAGCCAAAGTGCAGGGTTTGCCGTTTGATTTTTCGTCTTTGGTTGGGCGTAAAATTCTCACGCGTGCGGAAGCCTTGTTGTTGGTGAAAAGTCATCAAACTTTGGCGAGTATGCGGATTGAATTGCATTTGGCAGCACAAAAAAGTGAAGATAAATTATTATTCGACTGGCAAAATAAAATCGCCCAAACGCTTGATTTGAAAGATGATTCTTTTTCACTCAAAAGTGAAAAATTGATGAAAGCGTTTTATCGTGCGGTCAAAACCGTGCGGCAGTTAGACGGCATTATTTTGCCTATGCTTAAAGAACGCGTGTTTTCGGCGTATCCACGCCATTTTTCGGTTATTAACGCACAATATGAACAGCACGGTCGCTTGATTGCGGTGCGAGATAAGCATTTGTTTCGTAAGGACGAAAAGCAGATTTTTAATATCATTCGTCTATTGCAGGATAATCCTGATATTGACGGCATTGACGCACAAACTCTGCGGCTGTTTTGGAATGCGGCTCAAAAAATCGGACGGCGGTTTCGCAAAAATCCCGCTAATCGCAAACTGTTTATCGAGTTTTTCAAAAACGGCAATCGCTTAACGCAAATTTTGCGAATGCTGAATTTATATGGCGTTTTGGGCAAATATCTGCCTGCCTTTGACCGCATTGTCGGCTTGTTGCAGCACGATTTATTTCATATTTATCCTGTTGATGACCACATTCTCACGGTGGTGCGTAATCTTCGCCGCCTATCAAAAGAAGAATACGCCCACGAATTTCCGTTTGCGTCTGCCCTAATGCACCATTTCAAACGCAAGGATATTCTGTATTTGGCGGCGGTTTTTCACGATATAGCCAAAGGCCGTGGCGGAGACCACGATATTTTGGGCGCGAAAGACGCTCGGCAATTTGCGTCAGAACATTTTTTAACGCCTGATGAAAGCGAACTTTTGGTGTGGTTAGTCAAACACCATTTGCTGTTATCCAAAACGGCACAAAAAGAAGATATTAGCAACCTGAAAACCATCGCTAAATTTTGCCAAGTGGTTGATAATACAGAAAAATTATCCGCATTGTATTTACTCACTGTGGCAGATGTACGCGGCACCAATCCTGCGATTTGGAACTCGTGGAAAGCAGGTTTGTTTGAAAACCTGTTTCAGGCAGCCTTACAATATTTACAAGGCACAAAAAATAATCAAGTGGTGGTGGCAGGACGCAGACGGCAAATTGCCGCAAATGAACTTAACATTTTGAATATCAAAGAAAAAGAACAAAAAAAATTGTTTCATTTTTTGGGCGATGCGTATTTTGTGCGTTATCAAAAAGCCGATATTCGCTGGCATTTACAGCATATTGCCCAACACCCACAAACCGCCTGTTTTGCCTTGCGTTTTTTGGAAAACCACACCTTGCAAGTGTTTGTGTATATGCCCAATGCCGAACGCTTGTTTGTGGGTTTGTGTCAAATTTTCAGCCATTTTCGCTTGGATATTGTGCAAGCAAATGCCTATTTAACTGACCACAATTTTATTTTAGACACCTTCGTTTTATATCCGCCGCCGATGATAGACGAAGACGAATTAGACGAAATTGAAGGCAGCCTGAAAGACGAATTGCAACAATTTTTAGCGAGCAGACAACCGAGTAGCCATCTTCACGCCCCCAAAACCCTGCCCAACCGCCGAGCCAAACACCAGCCGATTGCCACAACCGTTTCCATTGACGAGAGCGATGACGGGCAATTTACCCTGTATGTCATCACCCACAACCGCCCCTACCTTTTGGCAACCATTGCCGACACGCTCTACGGCTTGGGGCTACACATTAAACACGCCCAAATCAACACACTGGGCGAACGCGTGGAAGACAGTTTCCTAATCGAAGCCCCACAGTTAATCGAAACCAAAAACCGCACTTTGTTGAAAAATACACTGTTGCAAAAAATTAGCGGATAATTTCAGGCAGCCTGAAACCTTTGCAAAACTCAATCTGAAACAAAAAAAGCGTCCGTTATAGGGTGGGACAATACAACCCACCGCAAAGCCGTAACGCTTTGATAAAACATTTGTTAATGCAAACCTGTCGGTTTGCTGGTGGGTTGAAACGAAGTTCAACGAACGAAGTGAAGTTAAAACCCACCCTACAACAAAATCTTGCGGTTTTGTATGATATTTCAGGCTGCCTGAAAACCATTTTACACTACAAAATCAACAACTTGCGTAAGGTGGGCGTTATTGCCCACGCGTTTAAATTCAAATTTTCAGGCTGCCTGAAAACCCAATTCAAAACCCTTATTTAATTTTCACAACAAAAATCAAATAAACCCTTTACACAATACACTATTTAATTTTCAGGCAGCCTGAAAAGCCGTAGCATATTGTGCAAAAAATTCATCATTTGCTGCCGCTTCCCGCAAATCCCTAACGCGTCCTGTGCCTAAAATATTTGCCCTTGTCGCTTGTTTTTCGGTTAATTCCACACTATCACTAAACATCGTAGTAATGCTATTTAGCGACAAATTCACATCGCCCATTTTGCCTGTTGTGCCGTCTTGTTTTTCAAAAGAACCCACCTGTGCCAATGTATTGCCATTGCCCAAGTTTTGGTTGCTATTTTTATATGGCACATTTAACGCCGTAATGCCTAATTGTTGCAGCGTGAAAAGTTCATTGGCTTGCGATATACCGTCTGAATTGGCGTCCTGCCACACTTTTAACTGGGCAAAATGGCTATCTTCGGCGGTGATTTTGCCGTCTTGATTGCTGTCTAAATCAGCCAATGCAGTAAAGCCATTATCGGCAATCGAGCCATTCATTAACGGCGTGCTGTCGCCAAACAATTCTGTGCCGTTGTCGATTATGCCGTTACCGTTGCGGTCAAACACCAATAAACCGTCATCAGGCGAAACCCAGCCTGTGGCGTTGCAAATGCCATTGGCATTAAAATCAAACATAGCACCATAATAACCGTTTTGAGCAATGGCTTTAATACCGTCTCCGTTTAAGTCTAATACCAATGGATCAACTATGTGGTATTCGTTGAAACGCGACCAATCAGGGTTATGTGTCCAAGGGGCAAGACACTGCGTACCATCGTCCCAATAGCCCCCTGACCAGAGTTTTGGGCTAAGTGGATAAATCGGGAACGGTGCGTTCCATGTCGGATTTTCAGGCGTGGGAACGAATGGGGTAATCGGGTCGATATTGGGGGTGGTTGGGTCGGTATTTGAGGTGTCATTTTCTTGGTTTCTTCCATACCACCAATCGAGACCCTTACCAATCACCCAAAGTCCCCCAACAATACCTGCTGCAACTGGCAAAGCAACAACACTACCACCAGCAGCAGCAATCGTTCCGATAATAACAACAGCATTTCCGCCTACCGAAGTTATATCACTTGGTGATATTGGATTACCTTTCTGATTATCATCAAGAATTTTTCCTACGGTCAATGTTGCTGCACCCGCATTTGCAGGAATAGCCACAACAGGAATTGGGACTTTGGTTCCTACTGTTCTTCCACCTACTAATAGAACACTGGTTGATACACTAGCAGCGGCTTGTCCGTCTGCGTTAATTTTGTAATATGTGCTGGCATTAGGGTCATTATGCGTTTTCCACGCATCATAAATAGCACCACCAGTGCTACCTTTACCAAGCATTTCACCAACCTTGAAGGTTACTTTTGTATTGTTACCACTTACTGTGGTATTGTTACCATTTGCAATGGTATTATTGCCATTTGTACTGACATTGCTGTTTGTTTCAGCCATTTTGTTGCTCCTTATGTTACCAACGATTTCTAATTATCACAAATAAGACCATAAATAATAAAGATAATATAGACGAAACTTTTATATAAAGTTCTGATATATCAATTAACTTTTTTTTGGTAATATTTTCACATTGCCCACCAACAATACTGGTGAGATACATTCTTACATACAAAGCATAAGCGGAAAGAAGACAAGGTAGCATTGTTGTCGAAGCCAACAAAAATAATGCGACAGACATATTATTTTTTACATTACCCATATTGAGCAAATAAACCACCAATGAAACAATCATTACCACCAAACTACACATTGAAATATAATTAGATTGTTTCTTTATTTTCTTTAATATGGCTAATAACTCTTTATTTGTTAATTGTTTTTCTAATTCATTTTTCATAAGTTAATTCCTTTTTAAAACAATTTTCAGGCAACCTGAAACAAATATTTAAACCGCCGTAGGGTGGGCAACTTGTTGCCCATGCGTTTTTATTCAAATTTTCAGGCAGCCTGAAAATCGTTTTGCATTGCCGTTATACCTTCATTCGCCACCCGAATGTTTTTGCTCCGCAAAACCATTCGGAGATTGCCACGCCGTGCTTACGACACGGCTCGCAATGACGATTTCGGTTATAGGGTGGGCATTCTTGCCCACCGCAACGCCAACGGCGTTGTCGTAGGGTGGGTCTTCGACCCACCGTAAAGCCGTTACGGCTTTAATAAACCATTTGTTAATGCAAACCTATCGGTTTGCTGGTGGGTTGAAAACCCACCCTACAACGG
>JAFWTP010000313.1 GCA_017518845.1 Neisseriaceae bacterium | reverse complement strand
GTCTGTGTATTCTGCGTCCGAAATTGCCGCCGAAGAGTTTCCCGACCTTGATGTTTCCTTGCGTGGTGCGATGTCGATTGCCCGCCGTCTGCAAGACCCGATGGCGGAATTGGTGAAAATCGACCCCAAATCCATTGGCGTGGGACAGTATCAGCACGATGTCGATCAAATTCGCTTGGCAAAAAGTTTGGACGCGGTTGTGGAAGACTGCGTGAATGCGGTCGGCGTGGATTTGAATACCGCTTCCGCTTCGCTGTTGTCGCATATTTCGGGCTTAAATAAAACATTGGCGAAAAATATTGTGGCGTATCGCGACCAAAATGGGGCGTTCAAAAAACGCCAAGAATTGCTGAAAGTGCCACGATTGGGGGCAAAAGCGTTTGAACAAGCCGCTGGATTTTTACGCATTACGGACGGCGATGAACCTTTGGACGCGTCTGCGGTACACCCCGAAAGTTACGGCGTGGTGAAAAAAATGTTAGCCAACTTGGGGGTAACGGCAAAAGATTTAATTGGCAATAATGAATTATTAAAGAAAATCAAAGCACAAGATTATACCGATGAGCAATTTGGCTTGCCGACCGTTATGGATATTTTAAGCGAATTGGATAAACCAGGACGCGACCCACGGGGCGAATTTAAAACCGCTGAATTTAATGAAAATATTTCAGAAATCAAAGACTTAACCGTAGGAATGGAATTGCAAGGCACGGTTACGAATGTGGCAGATTTTGGTGCGTTTGTGGATATTGGCGTGCATCAAGACGGCTTGGTGCATATTTCGCAATTAGCCAACCGCTATGTCGCCAACCCACGCGAAGTGGTGAAAACAGGCGATATTGTGCTTGTTCGCGTGTTGGAAGTTGATGAAAAACGCCGCAGAATTTCACTTTCGATGAGAAAAAACGATATTTCAGGTAGCACAAAAAAAGAACAGAGTGTTAAAACACCCAAAGCCACACCACAACCCCAAACTGCAATGGCAGCGGCATTTGCGAAGTTAAAGAGATAAGTTTCAGGCAGCCTGAATATGGTTAAAATATTTTTTCATCACCAACACCGAAGTGATTAGCTCTTGTTTTTTATTGAAAAACTGGCTCATCCATTGGTTTGCATTTGCCACAATTTTTTGAGCGGCCTGCGGATTTTTTTGGTAGAACAACAATTTTTCTTCCAAATCCGCATAATCGTCTTGTAAATGCACAAAATGTACATCGGCTTGCAACAAGCCTTCCATAAGCCAAGTTTCGTATTTAGGACGCGTCATAAACGCCAATGATTGGCTCGCCATAATCCATTTCAAATTGGTTGCTACATCATTGCCTTCAATACTTAAAATAAATTGGTAGTGAAGTTGATTGGCAATGCTCATAAATTCGCCGTGATAAGGTTTGCCTTGTGATTTTTTGTGGATACACTTCACATCGCACAACGCATTGTCGTGAAATCGCTCCAAAAATGCCAAACGCTGCGGCTGGTGTGCCGCACCGCGCCACACCAATAACGGTTTTTTCTCTTGCCAAGTCAGGCGGTCGGGAAGCGTATAAAAATGACGCACACTGTCTAATTTTAAAACAACCGAGTTTTGATTATCGCCTGCAATCGGGCGACTTTTAACAAACGCAGGCTGTGGCGGAATGTGCGTCACATCGCCAAATTCATACGCGAAGGGGGTGTTTTCAGGAAAATAACGCAAATATTGGGCAATGTCGTAAAAATAAGCAGAAGCCTGCGGATTTTTAAATGAGCCAACAAAACCTAAATTACCCGAAATGGTGTGTATCTGATTGAGTTTATTATAATAATCAACGCGTTGGCTAATTTGCCGCTGCTCGTTTTCAGGCAGCCTACGATATTCCGCTTCAATCTCTGCCACAGAACGGGCAATCCATTTATGCGGCAATAGGCTTAAATAAGCACGGGACGCATAATATTGCGTCTTGTATAAACGGCGGTGCAGTTTGCCGAAATAGTCGGGAAAATAAGGCATTTTGAATACTTTTCAGGCTGCCTGAACGCTTGTTTCGGCAGCCTGAAACCTTGATTTATTGATCCACAAACGCCCGTTCAATCACAAAATCGCCACGAACGCCTGTTTTGGGGGAGATTTTTAAGCCGAAGTGGTTGGTGAGCATATCCACGCAACTTTTCAGCATATCGGGACCGCCGCAAATCATCACTCGGTCGTTTTCTGGCGTAATCGGCGGTAAGCCTAATTCGTCAAACAGTTTGCCACTGGTTAAAAATTCGGTGATTCTGCCGTGATGAACATAATCTTCACGCGACACCACTGGGTAGTAAATCAGTTTTTCTTTCACCATATCGCCCAAGTATTCGTGTTCGGGCAACTCTTTCAAAAAGCGGTCATAATACGCCAAGTCGGATTGATGACGCACGCCGTGCATGAGAATGATTTTTTCAAATTGTTCATACGCATCAGGGTCTTTGGTTACGCTTAAAAACGGAGCAATGCCCGTGCCTGTGGAAAGTAAATACAGGTTTTTGCCAGGATTTAAGTCGTCCAAAATCAGCGTACCCGTAGGTTTGGCACTGATTAACACTTCATCGCCCACTTTTAAGTGTTGCAAGCGGCTGGTTAAAGGGCCGTCTGGCACTTTAATGCTGAAAAATTCAAGTTCTTCTTCCCAGTTGGCACTGGAAATACTGTACGCACGCATTAAGGGCTTGCCTTCATTCATTAAGCCAACCATAACGAATTGACCATTTTTAAAGCGTAACGATTCGCTACGGGTGCATTTGAAAGTGAAATAAGCGGGTGTCCAGTGATAGACATAAGTTACTTTTTCGGTAGTAAATGCTGCCATTTGGTTTAGACCTTACTAATAAAAGGGGTAATTATAAAACATTTGAGAAAAAAATGGGATTTCAGGCTGCCTGAAAAATAATGAGTAATTAGCAATGAGCAATGGGTTTTATGTTTTGCCTTACGGCAAAACGACTGTATATTAAGATAACGCTTCGATAATATTTTAACTTCACGCACGACTCGTTGAACTGCGTTTCAGGCAGCCTGAAATAAAATCGAAGCATTATCTAAAAATATCCGTCAAGCCGCAGGCTTGACATAATCATTGCTCATTGCTAACTGCTCATTGTAAGCCATTTACTCTTCTTTCTGCACAGTATGCAATGCCGCGTAACGCCCTTTTTGGGCGAGTAATTCGGCGTGTGTGCCTGTTTCCACGATTTTGCCGTTGTCCATAACAATAATTTCATCGGCGTTTTCAATCGTGGAAAGACGGTGTGCCACCACAATCGTGGTGCGGTTTTTCATCAATTCAATTAAGGCTGCCTGAACCAATCGTTCACTTTCTGTATCCAAAGCACTGGTGGCTTCGTCCAAAATCAACACGGGAGCGTTTTTAAGTATGGCTCTGGCAATCGCCAAGCGTTGGCGTTGTCCGCCTGATAATTTCGCACCGTTCTCGCCGATTTCTGTACGAATGCCGTCAGGTAATTTGCTCACAAATTCCCACGCATTCGCCGCTTTTAATGCCTTGATAATTTCTTCATCATCAACGCCTGCTTTGCCGCCGTAGGCAATATTGTCAGCGATTGTGGCGTTAAATAAAAAGATTTCTTGGCTGACTAATGCAATATTTTCTCGCAATAGGCTTAATGCGTATTCGCGAATATCTGTGCCGTCTAATAAAATTTCGCCACTGGATACATCGTAAAAACGAGCGATTAACGCCGACAGCGTGGTTTTGCCCGAACCTGACGCACCCACTAATGCCACCGTTTTGCCTGCGTCTATCTGCAAATTGATTTGACTTAAACTGTCTTTTTCGGCAGCAGGATAGCGAAAAGATACATTATTCAATACCAAATTGCCACGAATGGGAGCGGATAAGGCTTTCAGGCAGCCTTTATCGTTTTCTTCGGGAAAATCCAAAAAGGAAAACACACTTTCTGCCGCCGCCAAACCCCTTTGCATCGACTGCAACACGCCCGTAATGCGTTTAATCGGGTCAAACATAGCAATCATCGCGGTTAAAAACGACACAAATCCGCCTGCGGAAAAATCATTGCCTGCGTTATTATCCGCCGCTTGCATAGCGGCAAAATAAATAATCGCGGCGAGTGCAATCGACACAATAAACTGCGTAAAAGCGGTATTAGAAGTGCTGGCTAATGCTTGTTTTAAGCCGTTTTTGAATACGGTATTGATATTATGCGTAAAACGGTTTTCTTCATATTGCTGTCCGCCGTAAATACGAACCATTTTAACGCCTGAAATATTTTCGCTTAAAATTTGCACCGTTTTGCCCAATTCTTTTTGATTTTCACGCGACAAATGACGCAAATACTTGCTGCTTAATTGAATACACAAACCCACAATCGGAATGGCAATAAAAGTGGCAATGGTGAGTTTCCATTCCAAATAAAACAGCCAACCCAATAAAAACAGAATAGACACACCGTCTTTAATGATGACGGTAATAATATTAAACCCCGCTTCGGTGATTTGTCCTGCGTCATTTAATACACGAGAAATGGTGCGACCTGATGTGTTGTCATGGAAAAAAGAAATTGGCAAGCGTTGCAATTTGGCAAACATTTCACTACGCATACGAATCACCAATTTACCCGACAGCATGCCCGTGAGATATTCGTTAATTACATTAAACACGCCACGCACCAAAAATAAACCGATAATGGCGGCGGCAATCCACCCCATATTGCCCATTTCTTTTTTAACAAAACCCTCGTCAATTAAAGGCTTAATTAAATAGGCAAAAGCAGGCACGGTTGCGGCGACAACCAACATAGCCAAAATAGAAGCCACAAAAATGGAAACATAATCAGACAGATATGTCCATAATCGAGCATACAGGCGTTTTGTGTTGTGTTGAGTATTTTCTTGCATAAAATCAATCTGTTATATATTTTCAGGCAGCCTGAAACGAAGTTCAACGAACAATGCGAAGTTAAAATGTTAAAAAACCCCGTCATTTTAAACGATATTATTGATTTGGGTTCAATTCTTTCAGGCAGCCTGAAAAAAAGCGTTCCCATTTTAGGAACGCTTTTATTCACACAATCAAGCCATTACCATTGATAGCCTGCTCCTACACCTGCACCGTAGCGGTTTTTGGAATTGCCTGTGGCAGTGCCTTTGACAATCCAGTGTCCGTTATCGGAAATGGTAGAGAAACCAATCGCATAGCCTGTTTGACCGTGGTATGTGCCGCCACCAATCGCTACCAAGTTTTTGCCTGGCAAGAATGCTTGTGGCATAGACGCAACCGCAATCGCAGACGCAGCAGACGCATCGGCATGTTTGGATACATCACCAATACGATTGTGAATATCGCCTGCAACTTGTTGCAACTGGCTGACATTCACAGCGTCAGTCGGTGCTCTGCCTGCGGCTACATTGTGAATGGTTACAGGTGCGGCTTTATCTGCCCCAACTAATGTTACATCGTTAGTAGCCACGCCACCATTCGGTGTGGTTGGGTCGTCAGGATTAGAGTATTGAACAATACCTGCACCGCCACTCGAAACCTGCCCTACTTTTTGGGCCACGCTATACAGTTGCGAACCATTAATTGCGTCCGTGCTATCAGCAGATAATTTGCCTGGTGCGACATTTTGGATACGGCGTTCGTTGCCGATATCGCCCACAGAAACCACACCCGTATCCGTATGGCTACCTGCAAATTTCAATTCACCTGTGGCAATCACCACATTACCATTAACATCTTTAATGTCTTCGTGGTTAGCGGCGTACTCGCCTGTGCCAGCAGTACTTGCACCTGCGGCGGTGTAGGCGGTGTTATTGCCCAAGAATACCGAGTTATCCGCAGTGGTTTTGACATTATTGCCCACTACATGGGTATTGTTGGTACTAATGGTGTTTTCGTTACCCAAAGCCCACGAGTCGCTGCCCGTAATCACATTCGGATCGCCGATTGCACCACTTCTTGCACCTGATACAATGTTGCCTGCACCGATGGAAATGGATTTTTCACCAGTGGCTTGGGTTCCGTTACCGATGGCGATGGCATTGACAGCACTGGCAGTAGCACCATGTCCCATTGCCAAAGTGTTTTCTTCGCTGGCATTGGCTTTCACACCGATTGCCGTTGCATACGCACCCGCAGCGGACGAGTCTTGGTCGTTTGTCTGATCAACTCGCAAAGTAACGCCCGTTTGATTGGTATGGAAGAACTGAATACCTTGTGCATTGATGTTGTCAATCGCTTCAATCACACTTTGGTTATGGTGTTCGCCACGGTCTTGAACATTGTATGTAACAATATCAACGCTATCTTTACCACCAGTAACAATGTTGGTAACTTGTTTCAACTGACCGACATTCACCGCGTCCGTATCATCAACGCCTGCGGCAACATTTTCAATTTTATTGCCACCCATATCAACTTTATCGCCTGTGATATTAACGGTATTGGTATCGCCTGTAATGGTGATACTGCCCTTGTCTAATGCCACATCTTTATTCAAAGCAACGGTGTATTTCGGATTGACAGGGTCAGTCATATCAGGCGTTACCACAATGTTATCACCTGCAGCAACGCTTGTAACCGTATCGCTACCTTTGGCAATATTGGCAAGCACGGTATCGCCGTCCTTAATCACCACATCACCTGCGGCATTTTGTTGAATATCCAGCGTGGAATTAACGGTAAAGGTGTTACCTGTTAATGCCACTTCGGTATATTTACCGCCTGTCCAAGTAACTGGGTCGCCTGCTTTGACTTGGGTTTGCTTACCGTTGCCGTCTTGGGCTGTCCAGTACGATTGGTTAATCATATCCGCCACATTTTGGGCTGTGGTTAAGTTGTTGCCGCCTGTGGCAGGATTATTCACTTTGCCGTCAGTGGCAGTGAGTGTAGTGGTATTGACATTCACTTTCACCGCACCACTTTCAAATTTAACAGTGGTGTTATCACCGTCAGCAAAATTCACTGCTTTACCATTGGTAATGGTGTCGCCTTGTTTCGTGCCATTGACTTCTAAATCCCAGCCTAAACTGTCGGCGTATTTTTTATTCACCACTTCGTTGTCATCGGTTGGCGTTTGGTTATAAGTAACCTTACCGCCTTTAACTTCAAAGTTATCGCCCAACTGGGTGTCGCCTGCTTTCAGGGTGCCTGTTTCAACGCTGTCGAATTTCACGGCTTTGGCTGTATCCACCGTAATCGTGCCACCTGATTGCAAAATTGCGATATTATCGCTACCACCGTTAATGGTTACGGTACTGCCGTTTTTCACTTCTTCCGATACGCCAGTATTCGCACCTTTGTTGGCAGAAGTTAAGGTGAATTTAGCGTCATTAACCGCCGTGCTAATGGCTGTATCCAAAGCACTGTCGTCAATTTGATAGGTGTTGCTACCTGCGTCATAAGCAACTGTAACATATTGATTACCGCCAGCGTCTTTATCGGCAATATTCACATCGTATTTCACTTCGGCTGTGCTACCGCTGTATGTAACAGTGGATTGCGTACCTTTGCCATTGACGAAATTGACTTGATTGCCATTGACAACCTTGCCTTGAACCGCTTTGTCATCGCCCGCAATATTCCAGCCTAAACCGTCTGCATAGCCTTTATTGACAATGTGGTTGTTATCAGTAATCGCACCCGTATAGGTGGTGTTCCCCGTAATGGTGGTATTACCTGCAATCGTGGTATTACCTTGCAATACGGTATTGCCCGTAACGGTTAAGTCTGTGGTTTCAACGCTATCGAACTTCACATCCTTGGCTGTGGCAATGGTAATGCCTGTGCTTGCCGCTGTCAGTTCAATATTATCGCCTTGAATAAAGTCCGCATTACTTTGCGTTTTATCCAACGATTGTGCATCAGTTGCTGTGCCACCTTTCACCACACGCGTTTTCAGGCTGCTTAATGCGTTGTCAATCTTGCCTTGATTTTCGTCCGACAAACCTAATTCATACTTGCGAACATAATCATTGCCCGCATTTGGGTCTTGTGAAGACACCATTTTCAAACCACTGCCTGCACTAACTTGCGTGTCAATCGCATCTACGGTGTAAGTGGTTTGTCCTGTGGCAGTATCCGTTACTGGTGTTACCAAAGGCACATTCTTACCTTCCTTAACCACCGTTCTGCCACTATCTACATAGGCTTTATTCACAACCGTGTAGCCGTTGGTTTCGCTAAACGGTATGGTGCGGTTATAAGTTACGCTATTGCCTGCCACTTGGAACACATTGCTGTCGCCCGCTCTTAATGCGTTGGTGGTTACACCGTCCGCTTGGTTAATCGTGGTTTTGGCAACTTTCAGGCTGCCTGAATCGCCTAAATCAATATCCTTATTCAATTTAATGGTTAAGGAGTTATCAGACGCTTTACCCACAACGCCGATATTGCCACTCGTCAGATTAGCCACATTCGCTTCTTCACCGACTACTTTAACGGTTTCGCCAAAGTTGGGAGAGACGGTCTCGCCTGTATCGCCGATAAATTCTAACGGTTTATTGCCACCTGCGTTCAGCGTGCTGTTATCCACAGAGAATGTGAAGTCTTTGCCTGATTGCTCAATCTTCACGCCAGAACCCGCTTTCAAATCAACTTTGCCACCTGCTTGAACTAATTGTTCATCACTGCCTGCGGTAGAAGATGTAATTATCCAGCCTGACTGGTTAATGGCGTTTTCAACTTGTTTGCTGTCCCAGTAAGTGTCTGCCACACCGCCACTTACTGTGCCGTCCGTGGTGGAAATACTTGGGTCTGCACCTTTATTCACTTTAAAGTCAAAGGAGTTGCTGGTGCGTTTCACTGTAACGCTACCGTCAGCAGACTGAAACACCACTTTACCGCCTGCGGAAATTTGCTCACCAGCCGTACCTGTATCATTACCGTCTTGGGCAATCCAGTAGGTTTGGTTAATCATATCCGCCACATTTTGAGCAGTGGTTAATTTGCCTTCTTCGCCAGTAGCCAAATTATCCACTTTGCCGTCTGTGGTGGTGAGTGCGGTGGTATTGACATCAACTTTCACCGCACCACCCTCATATTTCATGGTGGTGTTGTTGCCATTGGCAAAATTCACCGCCTTACCATTGGTAATGGTCTCGCCTTGCTTGGTGCCATTGACTTGTAAATCCCAGCCTAAACTGTCGGCATAGCCTTTATTCACCACAGTCGAATTACTTGCCGTTTGATAATGCGTATTATCAACATCATAAGTAACGCTGTCGCCACTCACATTAAACTTATTGCCTGCGTTCAGTGTGGTAGCATTGACTGTGCTGCCGTCAATCGTGGTGGCAGTTACTTTGTTGAATGTAACATCGTCTTTGGTGGCAATGCTGACATTACCGTTCGCACTTTGGGTCAGTTTAATGTTCTTACCTGCGTCCAAAGTAACGCTTTCGCCGTTGTTGATTTCATCACCGCTTTCCAAGCCTGTATTGGAAACTTCACCGTCTGATTTTTTGGTTTTCAGCGTAAAGCCTGTATTGCCCAACGCGGTGCTAATCGCACTGTCGTCAATTTGATAGGTATTGCTACCTGCGTCATAATCAACTTTAACATACTCATTGCCAGTGGTTTTTTTATCGGCAAGATTCACATCGTATTTCACTTCGGCTGTGCCACTGCTGTATGTAACAGTGGATTGCGTACCTTTACCATTGATGAAATTGACTTGATTGCCATTGACAACCTTGCCTTGAACCGCTTTATCATCGCCCGCAATGTTCCAGCCTAATGTGTTGGCATAATTCACATTCACAACTTCTGTGCCATTACTTGGATTAACGGTTGTGTTGTAAGTGGTTGTGCCGTCAGCATTCACATTAAAGTTGCGAACTTTCAGGCTGCCTGAATTGCCTAAATCGACATTCGGATTTAAGGCAATATCCAACGAACCATTCGTTTTATTCGTTGTAACGGTAATATTTTTATTTGTACCGCCCGCAGTGGTTGCAATACCACGCACTTGCACATTTTCGCCGTGATTGGGCGTTAATTTGACACCGCTATCATCGCCCGAAAAGGTTAAAGGTTTCACAGTGTTGTTGATAAAGTTTTCATTCACTGCAAAGGTGAAATCTTTGCCGTTTTGAGCAATATCTACACCATTGCCCGCAACAAATTTCACTTCTTCGCCTGTTTTCACCAAAGTCGAAGTAGGCGTTGTGCTGTTTGTGCCTGAACCTGTTTTGTCTGCATTAACAGTAAAGCCCGATTTGTTTATTGCATCAGCAACTTGTCCAGCATTCAGAATATCACCCGTACTGCTTGCGGTTACTGTGCCGTTTGCGTTTGGCGTTAAACCCGTACCGTCTTTCAGTTTAAACTCATACGCACCACCACCGCCTGTTGTGGGTGTTAAGGCAACCTGAATATTGTTTTCGCCTGTGGCAGGTTTCAGTGTTACTTCATCACCAGCATGTACATTAGCCACTCCTGTACCGCCGTCTTTGGCAATCCAGTAAGTTTGGTTAATCATATCCGCCACATTTTGGGCTGTGGTTAATTTGTTTCGGTCGTCAGTGGCAATATCTGCTACTTTACCAGTGCTTGCAACACTCATTGTCGTATCAATCGCCGCAATTCTGACATTGCCGCCTGTGGTTTGGGTAATTTTGATATTTTTACCTGCGTCCAAAGTAACGGTTTCACCGTTTTTGATTTTTTCGCCAACACTTGGGTCTGTAATCGCAGTATTATCAACATCACCGCCCGTTGATTTAGTAGTTTTCAGATTAAAACCAGCATTGGTAATAGCCGTAGTTACAGTAGTAACAGCGGTATCAATCGCACTGTCATCAATTTCATAGAAATTGCTGGTGCTGTTGGGATCAACAACCTTGACATATTTGTTGCTGTCTTTGTGTTTGATATTGACATCGTATTTCACGGTAGAAGTTTTCTTATCCGGAGAAACTGCTGTAACAGTTGAACCTTTGCCATCGAGAAATTTCACCGTATCACCATGTGCCACAAAATCCACTGCATTACCATCGTTATCCTGCAAGTTCCAACCTGCATTCATGACATCAAATACAGTTGCGGCTTCGTTACTTGCGGTTACGCTCGTACTGGGGTTAGAAGTCTGATTTGTAGCAGAAACCAAATGGCTTTTCACATTGGTAATCACGCCGTTATTGCTACTAAACGCAATGCTATTCGGCGTAATCGTGGTTAGATTTGTGCCACTTGTACCCATTGTCAGGCTGCCTGAACTGCCTAAATTGACATTTTCAGCTAATTGCACTTTTAGGGTATGGTCATCAACACGATTCACGCCGATATTATCATCGGTAGTGAATGAACCTGTTGCACCGCCAACAATATCCAACTGTTGTGTATTTTTGCGTGTGATGACTTTGCTTGTATCGGTTTGACCATCATCACCTGCAAATTTCAGATGACTTTCGTTTGCCACCACTTTCAGTTGAGCCACATTCACAGCGTCTGTATCTACTTTACCTGCGGCAACACCTGTGATTTGACGCGTGGTTGTTGTGCCATTACCCACAGCGATTGCATTAGCATTGGCAGTCCAAACAGGACTTGTAGTATCAACACCTGAATTGAGCGGATCTTCCCCAGTCATACCGCTGGCACGATCAGCCACACTGTCTGAACCCAATGCCACTGTGCCTTGTTGAGAAACAGTTGCACCGCTACCAATAGCAGCAGAACCAGCAGCACCAGTTGTAGTTGTGCCACCCAATGCAGCAAGCGAATTATCTGCGTTGGCGTGTGAACCACTACCAAAAGCAGTTGCACCTTGTGTACCGCCTGCGACTTCAGAGTTTAAGCCCCAAACAGTCGCATTTGTGCCTTTGGCTTGGTTGTTATATCCCCATGCAGTTGAGCGATGACCTTCGGCAACAGCACCCTGCCCCCAAGCAGTTGCATAATCACCACTGGCAATTGTCTTCAAACCAAAAGCGGTTGATTGTTGCCCACTGGCTGTCGTTTCTTTACCAAAAGCAGTGGCATCATGATTAGTCGCTTGAGTGTTATAACCAAAAGCAGTGGCATGCTGTGAAGTTGCTTGCGTACCTTGACCAAAAGCAGTAGCAGTCATACCGCTGGCTTTTGTTTGATGACCAAAAGCGGTGGAACTTTCCCCACTAGACTCTGTTTGAAAACCAAAAGCAGTGGCTCGATTTTCAGTAGCCTGTGTTTGCCAACCAAATGCCGTAGAACGATTACCTGTGGCTTGAGTTCCAGAACCAAAAGCAGTAGCATCCGTCCCACTTGCGGTTACGCCATTACCCCAACCTATTGCACGAGTACCAGTAATGTTATTGCCCATTAAGGCAACAGAATTACCACCAGAGGCTCGGCTATTGTTGCCTATGGCAGTCGCACCAGTGCCTGTGGCTTGGGCAGAATTGCCTATGGCAGTCGCATTATTGACTGTTGCTTGGGCAGAATTACCTACGGCAGTCGCACCAGTGCCTGTTGCTTGGGCAGAACTGCCTATGGCTGTCGCATTATTGACTGTTGCTTTGGCAGAATTGCCTATGGCAATTGCATTAGTGCCTGTGGCTTGGGCAAATTGTTTGCCTTGTGCATCAGCCGTAAAAAAGTCGTTAGTCCATTGATTGATTTTATTCGTTCTTTGGACATCGTTTAGCGAATCCCAAGTGCTGTCAAGAGCAATTTGGTTTTTGATATAACTTTCTAACGACTCGGTTTTGCCAGAAATATCGTTGCTATCATCCACATCGATATACGGAGAAACAACGGTTTGCGTGCCACCCAATGTTGCCACGCCCACATTGCGGTTATCGGTGGCAATATTGGTTTTTAAGTTTTGCACCACAGCATACAACTGACTGCCGTTAATAGCATCTGTTGATTTTTCGTCAATCAAACCCGCAGCCACATTTTGAATACGGCGTACTAGCGAACCATCGCCCACAGAAACCACACCAGTAGGTGTTGCACCTGCAAATGTCAGGCTACCTGAACCAAGTGCCATATTGCCGTAAATATCTTTAATATCGGCATTAGTGCTATAAGTATTAAGCCCTTTGCTGCTTGTGCCGTCTGCAATATACTTCGCACTATCGCCCAAGAACACAGAATTTGCAGCGGTCATTTTAACATTGTTACCCAAGATAAACACTTTATCATTACCTGTGGTAACAGTATTGTTATTACCAATCACATACGAATTATCGGCAGAAAGTTCAATCACATTTGGATCACCAAATGCACCACTGTTGTTGGCACGAACTTCATTTTTTTGTCCAATTGCGGTTGAATTTGCACCTGTAACGGTATTTTTATAACCCAAAGCAATGGAATTAGTCGCACTATCGCCTGTGGTATTTTTATAGCCGATTGCTTGCGAGAATGCACCACCTGATTGCGACAACAAACCAATCGCCATAGAAACATTGCCAGTAGCAGTTGTACCTGTCGCTTCGCCAGTTGGTACATCACTATCAAGTGTGACACCGCTATCATTTTTAATATCATCACCACCAATGGCAATAGACGCAATACCTTTACTTTGTGTTTCTGCACCAATCGCAATAGATTGTCTGCCTGCCGTAGCAGTATCAGTAATTCTGTCATAATTGACATTTTGACCAATCGCAATAGATTGATCTTTACTTGCTTTGGCTTGATTACCAATAGCAATCGAACCTTTGTCATTAGCATAAGTTCCTTGACTACCCAAAGCAATAGCACCTATACCTTGTGTGGTTGCGTCTTTACCAATGGCAATTTGATTTTCTGAATAGTCTCTTGTATGTGCCCGAACACCAATCGCTATGTTGCCATAAGACTTACCTTTATCTGAAGGGTTTGTACCATCACCATCAACGATTGCATTTGTACCAATGGCAATTTGATTTTGTGCATTCACCTGTGCATTATTCCCCACCGCAATCGCACCAGTAGCATTATTTGCCACTTTACCACCAATCGCGGCAAAAGCATTGCTTGCCCCTGTGCCGATTTTGGTTTGATAATCTGCATCGCCTTGACCGCCTAATGCTACCGAACCAGTGCTGTTATTATCAACAAGTGCATTATTGCCCACTGCAATTGCACCTGTGGCATAATTGCCTACTGTACCACCAATCGCAGCCAAAGCACTATCAGATTCTTCTCCAACCTTGCTGGCATGTACTGCGGAATTACCCTTAACGGTATCCCCACCCAATGCCACAGCACCTTTTGACTTTGCTCCTACCTTTGTACCGCTACCCATTGCAATCGCACGCTTGGCTCCTTCGCTAACTTCGGCGGCTTGGATATAGTGTCCAACTGTTGGAAGACTTGTAGGGTAATAATCATTACTCGAATCTATTATCTCATCCCCAGTTGCACCGCCCAAAGCGATTGCACCGTCTGCATCCTTTCTAACCGCTGCCCCTAAACCTTTCTCATGTGATAGTTTTAGCTTTCCTGTACTGTCTTTTTCAGTTGCGTCTTGCCAATCAGTACCGTCATAATAGCGTGTTATATTATTCATTGCTGTTGGCTGATTGATATTGTAAACAGTATTTCCTTCGCCATCTGTTTTACATGATCCATCACTTTCTTTTTCACAAGCGTAAGTTATGTCATGATAGGTATAGGACACGCCACCGCCCAATGCCAAAGAATTTCTCGCTTGTGCCAAACTCATTGTGCCAACAGCAACAGAATCATTGACATGGGTGTTGGTTTCAACATCATCGTCATATGTATCTCTATGAGCCATACTCCATGCTTGGTCGCCAATCACCACCGAACCTTGACCTGCTGCTAATGAACCTTGATGACCCCCCGCAACACCTGTAGGGGCAGTACCAATGGCAAAGGCTCGCTCAGCAATCGCATCCGTACTCACCCCAATCGCAAAGGCATTTGCCGCATGAGTATGGGCTTTATAACCAATGGCAATGCTGTTTCTGGTATTGGCATAGTAGTCATTACCTCTATTTGAACTACCATGAGTATAATTGCTTGCCCCATTTCCAAAGGCAATGGAGCTACCACCTTGCGATGGATTGTCCCAAGCAGTATTCAAGCCAGCCTGACCATGTATATCTGCCTCATAACCGATGGCAATAGAATTAGGCGTAACCGCACGCGTTATATTATTACCTATTGCAATAGCATCTTTCCCTGCCATTGCTTTCCAACCAACAGCAATCGCACCTTCTCTAACGGCTTGAGATTCCTGACCAATGGCAATGGCTCTACCTGCACCGCCTGTGGTATCGTAATAACCGCTCACATCAAATGAATAGGGTGTTTGACTTGGGTCACTCGGATCGTATGGGTTTTGAAAATCCACACCCTCTTTGCTCTTTCTATCCCCATGTGCAGTGGCATTCGTGCCAATGGCAATATCATTATCTCCCGTTGCACCTGGTGTTTCGTTTTTTAGATAGTTATTACCATTTGTATTATTAATCGGTGTTATATTTCCTGGCGTAGAATTTAGACCAGAACGCTGGAATGTGCCGTAAGTATCATTGCCGTTTTCGTCTGAATATACAAACCCCCCTTGATAACCGATAGATATAGTACTACTGCCAGAAGTCGGTCGAGTGTTATTAGTAAAAGAAGGGGAAGTAACGGTATCATTGACATTAACCGCCTGAACAAATGTACCAGTACTACATGTAGTACCAGTGACCTTTGCTTCAAAAAATAATCTAATTTTACCGCCAACGGTTCTTTGACACAAAATACCTACTTGCTGTTCTGCTGCACTCGCTTCGCTTGCCATAAACGGTGACACACAAGCCACCGCCGCCGCAATTGCAGCAAGTGTTTTGCCTTTCAGGCTGCCTGAAAGCGTGTGGTGTGTGTGCGTACTGTGTGCTTTATCCACCACGCCGCCTGATTTGCGGTGTGATTTGGCGGTTTCTTCAACAGCCACCCAAGTGCGAGTGGTTTCGTTATATACAGTGCGGTAAATTTTATTCATTGTCCTGCTCCCTTATCAACGGTGTTATAAGCAAGTTTTAATATTACAACCAATTTCACAAAAATGGTAGTCTTTTTTAATACCCACAATATCCCTATTTTAGAAAAAATGAATGCTTATTTTTATTTTTGTTTTTCAATTAGTTATATAGAATTAAATTTTCAGGCAGCCTGAATAGACAAATAATCGGGCATTTTTAGCGATAAACGGTAAAAATTTTATTGCATTGCAAGATAAGTCAATGAAAGTTTGATAAAAATCAGAAAAACACAATCATGGTGCAGACATTGCTTTTGCTGATACGGGCGTTTTCTTGTTTAAGTTATTGTAATAATTGAATTTTTTGTTGATATTGCATTGTAGGGTGGGTTTTAACTTCACTTCGTTCGTTGAACTTCGTTTCAACCCACCACAAAACCGTAACGGTTCTAATAAATCATATGTTTTGCAAACCGATTGGTTTGCTTGGTGGGTTGAAACGAAGTTCAACGAACGAAGTGAAGTTAAAATCCACCCTACGATTGCTTTCGTATTATGCAAACCTGCGGTTTGCTACAAATTTGCCACCGTTTTGGCAAATACATCAATAATCGGTTGAATTTGAGCGTGTTTGAGTTTGAGTGCCGCTTTATTCACAATCAGGCGGCTGGAAATGTCGCAAATATGTTCGACTGCTTCCAAGTTATTGGCACGCAAAGTGCCGCCTGTGGAAACCAAATCCACAATCGCGTCTGATAAACCCACGAGTGGGGCCAATTCCATTGAACCGTATAATTTAATAATGTCGATATGCACGCCTTTTTGGGCAAAATGCGTTCGGGCAATATTGGGGTATTTTGTAGCAATGCGTAAGCGACTGCCTGCACTGGACACTTTTTGATAATCAAAGCCTTGTTTGACCGCAACCATCATTTTGCATTGGGCAATTTTTAAATCCAAAGGCTGATACAAACCGCCCCCACCGCTTTCAATCAACACATCTTTGCCCGCAATGCCAAAATCTGCCGCACCGTAACGAACATAAGTTGGCACATCAGACGCACGCACAATAATCACCCGCATATTATCGTGATTGGTCGGCAATATCAGTTTGCGTGAAGTCTCTGGATTTTCCAAAACTTCAATTCCTGCGGCGGCAAGCAGTGGCAAGGTTTCGTCAAAAATGCGTCCTTTGGATAAGGCGATGGTTAAAGTATTGTTTTCGTTCATTGTTAATCTTTCAGGCTGCCTGAATAAGCCATAAAACGAGCTATTATAGTCGATTTTTAATAAGAATAAAAAAAACACACCCACTTGGCAGGCGTGTTTTTTTAAGCGACAGCAATCAGTGTTGATGACCTGCGTGATTGTTGGGCATTACCATTTGTGGCGGCGGTGGGGCTTTATGTTCGCCGTGCATATGAGCGTGCATATTGCCTTTTTGTGGCGTTTCGTTTGACATATCTTTAACCGTTACGGTAACGGTTTTCTCGCCTGCGTTTTTGAATTTCAGCGTTAAAGGATAGGTTTGCCCTTCGACAAATGGCTCGTGTAAATCCATAAACATTACATGCAATGAACCTGGTTTAAGTTCAACGGTTTGCCCTGCTGGCACAGGAATGCCGTTTTCCATTTCACGCATTTTCATCACACCGTTTTCGTCTATCGTGGTGTTGTGTAGTTCGGTTTTGCCCGAACGCGGCGTGCTTGCGGCAATTAACACATCATCGGTTTTGCCGTCGTTTTTAATATTCATAAACGCACCGCCTCGTTTTACTGTGGGTGCGGTTATGCGAGAACGGGGGTTGTCAATGTGAATATCTGCGAATGCAGCAACAGATAACAGCAAAGCAGACAGGGTTACAACAGTTTTCTTCATTATTTTGTTCCTTATGAAGAGTGGTTGATAAAAATTCAGTTTGCCTAAAAAATGGTGTTTAGGCAGCCTGAAAAGGTTATAGTAGTGTTTGGTTAAGACGATATTAACGCCAGCGATGATTTGTAGGCGTGCGATTGTAGCGTATGACGAACAATAGGGCAAGTATGGTTTTTCAGGCAGCCCTTTTATCGTCATTGCGAGACTTGAACGAAAGTTCAAGTCGTGGCAATCTCCGAAACGCTTGCAAAGCGTTTCGGGTGGCTTATCAAGGATAACGGCAATGCAAAACGATTTTCAGGCAGCCTGAAAAGGTTTGTGCAATGCCGTTTTTCATAGTCAGAAGATTGCGTACGCATTGCCTTACGGCTGACCCCCACGCCTACGGCTCGGGGCGACACGGTTGTAAGCGGTGAAACCGCTAACAACTGTCTGTCGGCTCGCAATGACGGTAGTTTTTTAGGCAGCCTGAAAATTATGCTATTTCCCCCGCCTGTTCCGCATGAATAACCTGCGTAATTTTATTATTTTCATCAACCAAAACCACTTTGGGGCGGTGTGTGGCAACTTCTTTTGCGTCTATCAAAACAAACGACATAATAATCACAATATCGCCTTTCTGCACTAATCGTGCGGCGGCTCCGTTTAAGCAGATTTCGCCCGAGCCTTTTTTACCTGCAATGGTGTAAGTTTCAAAGCGTTCGCCGTTGTTATTATTGACAATTTGCACTTTTTCGTGAATATCAATGCCTGCGGCGTTAAGCAAATCGGTATCAACCGTAATGCTGCCGACATAATTTAAATTTGCGTCTGTTACAGTGGCTCGGTGAATTTTGCCGTTCATCAATGTTTTTAACATAATTTATTCCGTAAATGTAATAATCTGCCAACCCTTTTCAATGGCTGCCGCATGCAAAACCGCGTCAGGATTGACTGCCACAGGGCAATCAACCAAACACAACAAGGGCAAATCGTTGTGCGAATCGCTGTAAAAATAAGTGCGTTCGTAATCGCTCATTTGTTTGCCTTGTTGTTGCAACCATTCATTCAAACGCACAATTTTACCTTCTTTAAATGACGGTGTGCCAGTATATTCGCCTGTGTAGTTATTATTTTTATCGGTAACTAATTTCACGCCGACCACTTCACGAATGCCAAATCGAGCCGCAATCGGCGTGATGACAAACTCATTTGTGGCAGACACAAGCACCACATCATCGCCATTATCTATATGATTTTTCACCATATTTTTTGCGGTTTCAGTAATATGATGCACAATATATTTATCCATAAATTCAGCATGCATCGCGTCTAATTGACGGCGTGAAAATTTGCCCAAAGGGGCTAACTGAAAACACAAAAAAGCGTCAATATCCAAACAACCGTTGTCGTAATCGGCATAAAACTGGTCGCGTTTTTTGCTGTCGTTTTCGTTAAAAATGCCTTTTTCCGCCAAATAAGCCGCCCACGCCACATCAGAATCGCAGGTAATCAGCGTGCGGTCTAAATCAAAAATTGCCAAGTTAGTCATTGTTTTTCCTTAAAAAATATTTTTAATTATCAATATGGTGCATAATGCTTACGGTATAAATACCAATACATTTCTTTTATCCATTCCCATTCGCCTGTATTTGCCATTTTAAAGTCTTCTTTAATCTCTTCATATAGTGGAACAATATTTTTACCAAATACTTGAATGCCCACATTATTTGTTTCATCAGTAAAACTTGTTATAAATAATCCATTATATTTTTTTATGAAATCATCGAGATAAATATCATCTTTTGCATTAGAAAAATCATCAATAAAATTGTGTTGATTTTTTGGAATAAAAAAACGATGATTTGCATATGTGTTATAATCAAATATATCATTTGTTTCTTTTTCAGAAAGTTCATCTACTGGATTATCAAATTGTCTTAAATATTCAAATAAAATAATTGCACGAAAGAACAGTTCATTATCATTTAAGAAGAATTTGTAATAAATAAATTTATCTCGTAATTTTTGTAAATCATCAAACCATTTTCCTTTAAATGAGTTTTTCAAAAACCAGTATTTATTCAAGGGTCTTTTAAAATATTCATCATTTACAAAATCACAATGTGTATTAAATAATGCAAATGAATGATAATTTTCTACAATATAAGTTCTACTAAAAATATATTCAATTAAATGGTTATATACTTGTTTATCAGTATGTATTGTTTTATGTAGGTAACATTCCAAGACAGAATAATCTTTATCATAAATGTTTGACATTTTTCCGTCATAACATACGGAATTAGGATTATTCATATCAAGAGCAAAATCACAAGCACCAAATTCGCTATTTATGCAGATAATCATAATATACTCCATAATTTTTTCAGGCTGCCTGAAACGCAGTTCAACGATCCGTAAGGCGAAGTTAAAATATTTAATTTACTGTAATCATTTTGTTCTTTTATTATCACACGGATTCGGAATTGCTAACGCAATTCCTTTAAAATTTCACTTTTAAAGATTTTCCGTTAGGAAAATCCAATCCGTGTGACATTTAAAAAATCTATCCATTCAGGCAGCCTGAAATCATTTTTGCATTGCCGTTCTTCGTAGCAAGGAGATTGCGTACGCATTGCCTTGCGGCAATACTCGCAATGACAGTAGTTTTTCAGGCTGCCTGAAAATATTTTGCAATGCCGTTGTATCTGATAGGCTACCCTAAAAATCCTTGCGGATTTTTAGGAGATTGCTTCGCTTAACGCTCGCAATGACGAACAACGGCTGCCTGAAAATCAATGCTGTTTTTCCAAAAACGCCTTTAACAGCGGTACAGTCATTCGTCTTTTGTGTTGCACCGCAAAGTTGTCAAATTGTTTCAGGCAGCCTTGCAATAGCCGCATATCACGACTGACAAAATTCATCAAATAATGAAAAACCGCATCATCAATATACATTTGCCGCTCGTTAGCAAATTGCCGCAGGGCGTGCATTTTATCATTATCCGACAAGGGTTTGACTTCATACACCCCGCCCCAGTTGAGCCGTGTTTTCAAATCATCTCGCCAAGTCAAAGCAGCAGGCGGCGTGTCAGACGCGAATAACATAGGCGTATTGTTGTCTTTGAGTTGATTAAATAATGCAAATAATTCAGTAAGTTGTGTATCGTTATATAAATGAATATTGTCTATGGCAATGTGCGAAATGCTTTCAGGCAGCCTGAAAATATCGTCTCCATGTTCAATATAAACACCGCCATAAAGCGTTTGCCACGCTTTGAGTAAATGCGTTTTGCCGCTACCTGCCTCACCCCACAGCGTCAGCACGAAAAAATCCGTATGCAAAACCTGCCACACTTCACGGTTTTCGCCCAAAACAAAATTGTCCATAGTGGGCAGTGCGTTATCAATCCATTCAAAAATTGCTTGTTTCATTGTTTTCAGGCTGCCTGAAAGTTATTCACTTCGCCCAACCAACACTTTGCGTTTGCCGCTGCTGTCGGCGGCGGAAATCACGCCTGCGGTTTCCATGGCTTCGATAATGTTGGCGGCTCGGTTGTAGCCTATGCGTAAGTGGCGTTGTAAGGCGGAAATGGAAGTTTTGCCTGTGTCAATCACGAATTTGACGGACGCGTCATACAATTCATCGGTTTCGCCGTCATTCAAAGACCCTGCTTCGTTACTGAATAAATCGCCACCTGCAACGCCTGCGGTGAGTATGTCTTCCACATATTCGGGTTCGCCAAATTGTTTTAAGTATTCCACAATGCGGTGTACTTCTTCGTCTGCCACAAAAGCCCCGTGTATGCGTTGCGGATAGGGTGAGCCTGGCGGTAAAAACAACATATCGCCTTGTCCTAATAGATTTTCTGCCCCTTTTTGGTCTAAAACCGTGCGGCTGTCGGTTGTGGAGGCAACCTGAAAGGCAATGCGTGTGGGAATATTGGCTTTAATTAAGCCTGTAATCACATCAACCGATGGGCGTTGTGTGGCTAAAATTAAGTGTATGCCTGCGGCACGGGCTTTTTGTGCCAGTCGCACAATGCACTCTTCGACTTTTTTCTTATCGCCCACCATCATTAAATCGGCAAATTCATCAACCACCACCACGATAAACAGGAATTTTTCCAACGGTTCAGGGTCAGACGGGGTTAGGCTAAATGGATTTGCCAAGCGTTTATTGAGTTTCTCGGCTTCGGCAATTTTTTGGTTGTAGCCCGCCATATTCCGCACGCCCAAGTGGCTCATCAGCCGATAGCGTTTTTCCATTTCATTCACGCACCAGTTCAAAGCGTTCGGTGCAAGTTTCATATCGGTAATCACGGGGGCAAGTAAGTGCGGTATGCCTTCGTAAATGGATAACTCCAACATTTTGGGGTCTATCATAATCATACGCACTTCGTCTGGCTTGGCTTTGAACAGCATAGACAAAATCATCGCATTCACGCCGACTGATTTGCCTGAACCCGTTGTACCAGCCACAAGCAGGTGCGGTGCTTTCGCCAAGTCCGTTACAATCGGTTTGCCTGTAATGTCTTGCCCCAACGCCATGGTGAGTTTGGATTTGGCAGACGCAAAGGTTTCTGTGCCAAAGATTTCCGATAGGCGAATCATTTTGCGTTGTGGATTGGGCAATTCCAAACCCATACAAGTCTTGCCTGGTATGGTTTCCACCACGCGAATGCTGGCATGCCCCAACGCCCTTGCCAAGTCTTTTTCTAAATTCACCACTTGACTGCCCCGCACCCCTGTGTCGGGTTCGATTTCGTAACGGGTAATCACAGGGCCTGCAAATGCGTCCATCACACGCACTTTCACACGAAATTCCGCTAATTTTTCTTCAATGGTAATGGACGATTGCAAAATTTCTTCTTCGCTGACATTGGCAGAAAAATCCAACACAGGCGGAATTAACAGCGATAAATTAGGCAGTTGAAATTTACGCACAGACGCAAACAAGCGTTGCGTCACACTTGGGGCGTGCAGTTTGTCATACGCCACCACTTCGGGCTTGTGTTGCGGTGTTTCACTCTGGTGCAAAGGCGTTGTGGGCATTGTAGAAATATTTTCAGGCTGCCTGAAAGGTATTTCAGGTGTTGTAAAAGCCTTTTCAGGCTGCCTGAACGCATTTTCTTGAACAAAATCAGTCGTTTCATCAGCCGCTAATTCATTATTCCAAATATCGTCCATTGCAGGCAAAGACCACACCGCATTTTCGTCATAATCGAACGATTGTTGCGGTTTTTCAAGCGAAATCTCTGTTGTTTTTTTTAGCGGATTACTG
>JAFWTP010000025.1 GCA_017518845.1 Neisseriaceae bacterium | reverse complement strand
TGTCTTGTGGCTTCGCCTGATTTGCCTGATTTTGCGGCGTATTTTCTGCCTGCACCGTTTTTTCAGGCTGCCCTAACGCTTGCTTGCGTTTTTCATAATTTTTTTGAAAATCGCAAGCGGTGAGTAATAAAACAATGGGTAAAATTGCGGTAATGGTTTGTTTTATCATCGTATTTTCCTGTTTTCAGGCTGCCTGAAATTATATCAATCAACACCTTGCGGCGTTGCGGTGGGCAAGAATGCCCACCCTATACATTTTGTCCGTTGCGTCTGCTCGAAGACCCACCCTACGAGTTAATAGCGGTAATGTTCAGGCTTATATGGTCCTTGTTTTGGCACGCCGATATAGGCGGCTTGTTCGTCTGTGAGTTCGGTTAATTTTGCACCGATTCTATCTAAATGCAAGCGGGCGACCATTTCGTCCAAGTGTTTGGGCAGAATATACACTTGTTTTTGATATTCCGCCGTGCACGTAAATAACTCAATTTGGGCTAACACTTGGTTGGTAAAACTGTTGCTCATCACAAAACTGGGGTGTCCTGTGGCACAGCCTAAATTGACCAGTCTGCCTTCGGCTAACAAAATAATGCGTTTGCCGTCTGGGAAAATAATGTGATCAACCTGCGGCTTAATGTTTTCCCACTGGTATTGCCGCAAACTGGCGACATCAATTTCGCTATCAAAATGCCCGATATTGCACACAATCGCTTGATTTTTCATCATTTTCATATTGTCATGCGTAATCACACGAATATTGCCTGTTGTGGTAACAAAAATATCGGCACAAGCCGCCGCTTCTTCCATTGTAACCACACAATAGCCCTCCATTGCCGCTTGCAAGGCACAGATTGGGTCGATTTCGGTAATCCACACCGTTGCCCCCAAGCCACGCAGGCTTTGCGCACAACCTTTGCCCACATCGCCATAACCTGCAACTAATGCGATTTTGCCCGCAATCATCACATCGGTAGCGCGTTTAATGCCATCAACCAAACTTTCACGGCAGCCATACAGATTATCAAATTTCGACTTGGTAACGCTGTCATTCACATTAATCGCAGGGCAAGGCAAATCGCCTTTACTTTGCATTTGATACAAACGATGAACGCCTGTTGTGGTTTCTTCGGTAACGCCCTTAATGTGGGATAGGCGTTTAGAATACCAGTTTGCGTCTTGCTCTAAATGCGATTTGATTGACGCAAACAAATGTTTTTCTTCATCATTTTGCGGATTTTGAATAAGGCTTGCGTCTTTTTCGGCTTTGCTACCCAAAACCAAAAGCATAGTCGCATCGCCGCCGTCATCTAAAATCATATTAGAAAAACCGCCGTCTGCCCATTCAAAAATATTGTGGGCGTATTCCCAGTATTCCGCCACACTCTCGCCTTTTTTGGCAAACACAGGAATATTCGCCGCCGCCATAGCCGCCGCCGCATTGTCTTGGGTTGAAAAAATATTGCAAGAAGCCCAACGCAATTTAGCCCCTAATGCAACCAGCGTTTCCATTAACACCGCCGTTTGAATGGTCATATGCAGGCTGCCTGAAATTCTGGCACCTTTTAAGGGCTGTTTGTCGGCAAATTTTTCACGCAACGCCATTAAACCTGGCATTTCGGTTTCAGCAATCGCAATTTCCTTACGCCCCCAGTCGGCAAGAGAAATATCGGTAATAGCAAAGTCGGTCATTTGAATAATCCTGTTTGAAAATTGATTAAAGGGGAAGATTATAACAAGTTTCAGGCAGCCTGAAAGCGTTTTGCGGTTGTGGTAATATGGCGTTATTTTAAGTTTCAGGCTGCCTGAAAGCACTTCCCGTGCAGGGAAACTTAAATCGTTATTGCGAGCCGTGCCGAACGCACGGCGTGGCAATCTCCTAAAATTATTTTTAATAGGCGAAATTAAAAATAATTTTAGGGTAGCCTATCCCATATAATGGCATAATACAAATGTTTTCAGGCAGCCTGAAAGTATTTTCAATAGGAGTAAATAGTTATGAGTACGCAAGAAAAGAAAACAGAAAATTCAGAAGATAAAGAAATTAATTTTAAAGTTGATTTTAGCAAAGTTATTTCTAACAATGGAACATTAGTTATAGCAATAACAAGTTTTATTATTGCAATCACTCTATTATATTTTATTGCTGATGACAAATCACATAATAATTTTGGTGATTATTTCGGCGGCGTGTTAAATCCGATATTAGCATTTATTTCCTTTATTGCAATTTTATGGACAGTGGCATTGCAAAGACATTCTATTAAATTGCAACAAGATGAATTAAGAAACACAACAAAAGAATTTGAAAAACAAACAAAAATATTTAATCAACAACAATTTGAAACAACATTTTTCTCATTAGTTAGGTTAATGAGTGAGAAGCAATCCATATCAGGTAATAATTATAAAAATGCTGGCGAACCTGAACCTGATTACAATATTATATATGGATTACTCAAAGAAACCGTAGAAATTATTGAAAATTATCGACAACAATGTCTATTAAATCTTCATTCAAAAGAAGAAATAGATAATTTTGAAAATGAAATTGCTCATTATGTTAATATATTAAAATTACAAATAAAAAATGACGCATTAAATGATTTAATTCTTAAAATAATTGATAATGAAAAACTCAAAAAATATTGTGAAAAATATCGTTTTTTTGAGTTTATAGAAAATATTCGTGTTAATGAAGATATATTATTAAAATATAAATTATCTGCTTTTGGTGATAATATACACTATCAACGCGAAGTTTCACAATCAGAATATGTAACAGGTGATTTTTTAGATAAATTACTTGAAATTACAAAATACGATGAAGTAAAAATAAATATAGCAGAAAACAAGAAAATACACCCTGAAACAATATCAAATTTATTTAATAATTATAAATACGATTTTGATTTTATTAGGGTAATTTCCGCAAATTCAAGCGCTCCACAAAATATATTAAATGAGATATTTGATGATATTGATAATATTATTACAACATATTGTAATAAAACAAATAAGGATAAAAATAATATTCGTAATATAATATATGATTGTTTTCTAAAAAATTACAGCACAGATGTTAAAATATTAAATCATCTTTTTGAAAAAGATAGAAAGGTAGATTTTGTTGAAAAATTATGTGATAAGAATATAATAAAACTGATTGATTATTATATTCAAGAAATTAAAGAAAATAAATCTTTTAAAGAGAATGAGCATACAGTGGGAAATATATATGTATTAGCAGTAGCAAAAAATACAAGGGCTATTAAAAACAAAGGGAAAGAATTTAATAATTTTTACCACAAAATAAAAGAAAAAAAAGAAATAATTACTAAAAATGCTAATGGAATGCTTGGTGCAATGGGAGTAGAACAGCATTTCAACAGTATTTGCAATATATTTCAAAGAAAAAGTAATTAAAAAACTTTCAGGCAGCCTGAAAACCATTTAATACAAAGAAAATCAAATGAAATCAAACACTAAAACCATTACCCTTGCTAATCCACGCGGTTTTTGTGCTGGTGTGGATAGAGCAATCAATATTGTTGAAAAAGCGTTAGAAAAGCACGGCGCACCCATTTTTGTGCGGCACGAAGTGGTGCATAATCGCTTTGTCGTGGCTAATCTAAAAGCCAAAGGCGTTGTTTTTATTGAAGATTTAAATGAAGTCCCACAAGGAGCCGTGCTGATTTATTCCGCTCACGGCGTGTCCCTATCCGTACAACAAGAAGCCCAAAAACGCGGCTTTCAAATTTATGACGCAACCTGCCCTTTGGTTACCAAAGTACAT
>JAFWTP010000312.1 GCA_017518845.1 Neisseriaceae bacterium | reverse complement strand
TATGTTTTTATCCGCAAACAAGATTTGGCAGCGGGCGATTTTAGCCAAGTGCGTTTTGCGGTGCAAAGTTAGGATGTGGCGTAAAAATAAGCGTTCGAGAATGAAAACGAACGCTTATTTATTTTTCAGGCTGCCTGAAAATGATTGTGTTCAACGCGTAGGGCAACAAAGTTGCTCTCCTTACGATTGCTTTATCCGCAAACAAGATTTGGCGGCAGGCGATTTTTCCAAAGTACGCTTTGTGGTGCAAAGTCATTAGGCGTAAGGTTATGGGTGGGCATTCTTGCCCACCGTAATGCTGATAGGCATTGTATTTAATCTTTCAGGCAGCCTGAAAGGTGTTTCCCCTACCACCTTACCCTTACATTTTTATGCCCCAACAGTCCGTGTAGTTCGTCAATTAAGGCTTGGTTGGGGGCGATTAGCCAGTTTGCATCGGTGTTCAGGCAGCCTGAAACTTTTTCGGTGCGATACCACAGTTTGAGTGGAATGGTTCGCTTGCCTGCTTTGTGGGCGGTAAGGATTTTGGATAGGGTGCTGATGTTGGTGTTGGTGCTGATGTTTAAGTTCAGGGTTCGGGCGTAGTTTTGTCGCCCTTCGTCTAATGAGAGAATTTTTTCGGCAAAAATGCGTAAATCGTCATTTTCGTTGTACTGGCTTTTGCTGATTTTGCATTCAAATAACAACACTTGGTCGGCAGTCAGTTCGCCGTTGTTGGCAATAAATGTGTCTATGGCTTCACTTCGCAATACAATTTCGTTTTTGCTGCTTTCGTCTTCCACAACGGCAATGGTCATTTTGTTGCCGTTTTTGGTGAGTATGGTGCGTAGTTGTATCACAAAACCGCTTAACCATTGTTTGTTGTCGGCAACTTGTATGTTGGCTAATGGTGTGCGTGCTAATGGTCGCACTTCTTCGGCATAGGGTGAGAATGGGTGTGCGGAAAAGTAAAAGCCCAACACTTGTTTTTCTTCGGCGAGTAGTTGCGATAAACTCCACGCAGGGTGTGGTGTGAGTTTGACTTCTTCGATTGCGTCTGATACTTCGTCAAATAAGCCGCCTTGGTTGGCGTTGTTGTTTTGTTGTACGCCGTATTCCATTGCCATTTCAAGGTTGGCTAATACTTCGGCACGGTTGGGGTGTAGGATGTCAAATGCTCCTGCTTTAATCAGGGCTTCAATCACACGGCGGTTGGCGGTTTGGTTGTCTATGCGGCGGCAGAAGTCGAAGATGTCTTTGAAGTCGCCGTTTTGAGTTCGTTCTTTGATCATGGCGTTGCAAGCGGCTTCGCCTGTGCCTTTAATCGCCCCCAAAGCATAACGAATTTCGTTTGTGGAAACGGGTTCAAAGTGATATAGCGATTTGTTGATGTCAGGCGGTAAGAATGTTAAGCCGTTGGCAATGCCGTCATCGTGCATATTTTTGAGTTGGTCGGTGTTGGTGAGTTCATTCGACATGGTTGCGGCGATAAATTCAACGGTGTAGTGTTTTTTCAGCCATGCGGTTTGATAGGCAACCAGAGCGTAGGCTGCGGCGTGCGATTTATTAAAACCGTAGCCTGCAAATTTTTCCATATAGTCGAAAATTTCGTCTGCTTTTTCTTTGCTAATGCCTTTTTGGGCGGCTCCCTGAACGAAAATGCCGCGTTGTTTTTCCATTTCTTCGGGCTTTTTCTTACCCATGGCACGGCGTAGCATATCCGCACCGCCTAATGAATAGCCTGCACACACTTGGGCGGTTTGCATGACTTGTTCTTGATACACCATAATGCCGTAAGTGGGCTGCAACACTTCGGATAGAGTGGGGTGCAGATATTCAAATTTTTCTTTACCGTGCATACGGCGGATAAAGTCGGGAATTAAGTCCATAGGGCCAGGTCGATACAAGGCTACGAACGCAATAATTTCTTCAAACTTGGTTGGTTTGGCTTCTTTGAGCATTTTTTTCATGCCAACCGACTCAAACTGAAACACGGCGTTGGTGTTGCCTGCGGCGAAAATATCGCGATAAACTCGTTCGTCATCTAACGGAATGTGTGCGACATCAACACTTTCCCCACGCAAAGCGGCAATCATTTGTTCTGCCATTTGAATAATGGTTAAGTTGCGTAAGCCCAAAAAGTCAAATTTCACTAAACCTGCTTGCTCGACATCGTCTTTATCATACATCGACACACTGGCTGCGTTTTTATCGGCTTGATACACAGGGCAGAAGTCGGATAATTTACTAGGTGCAATCAGCACGCCGCCTGCGTGCATGCCTGTGCCACGCGTTAAATCTTCTAATTTTTGGGCTAAAACCATCAATTCTTCGGCTTCTTCTTCTTGCAGAATTTTGCCTATTAAGGGTTCCACTTCCATGGCTTTGGCAAGCGGCAGGGGCTTGTTGGCTTCTAATGGAATGAGTTTGGAGAGTTTATCGCACAAACCAAACGACAAACCCAAAACCCGCCCCACATCACGAATGACGGCTTTGCTCGACAGTGTGCCGAAAGTAACAATTTGGCTCACCGCATTTTCGCCGTATTTATGCCGCACATAATCAATCACACGGTCGCGGTTGTTGGTGCAGAAATCCACATCAAAGTCGGGCATAGACACCCGTTCGGGATTTAAGAAACGCTCAAACAGCAAAGCATAACGCAAGGGGTCTAAATCGGTGATTTTTAAAGAATAAGCAACTAACGAACCCGCACCTGAACCGCGTCCTGGCCCCACTGGACAGCCGTTATTTTTCGCCCAGTTAATAAAGTCTGCCACAATTAAAAAATAACCGGGAAAACCCATTTGAATAATAATATCTAATTCATAATTCAAACGATTTTGGTATTCAGGTAGCCTTTGCAAGCGTTCTTCTTCGTTAGGATACAAAATTTGCAAGCGTTCTTCCAAACCTGTTTGTGATTGTTGGCGTAAAAAATCGTCCAAAGACACACCGTCAGGCGTGGGAAAAAGCGGCAAATAGTGATGACCCAAATCAATTTCCGTAGCACAGCGTTTGGCAATTTCTACTGTATTTTCAACTGCTTCGGGAATATCTTTGAAGAGCGTCTGAATTTCATCGAAAGACAAAAAATATTGCGATGGGTGAAAATGCCGCACGCGTTTTGGGTCTGCCAAAGCGTCCCCAGACGCAATACACACACGGGTTTCGTGGGCGACAAAATCATCTGCCGTCATAAATTGAGCAGGGTGCGTGGCAACAGGCGGCAAATCTAACTCACCACACAATTTCAGGCAGCCTGAAAAAACGGTTTGATATTGCCCTTGAATTTCATGAAAGCGTTTGTTTTCATAATCGGCAAAATTTCCTGAATAATCAGGTAACTGCTGTAATTCTAAATAAAAAGCGTTGGGAAAAAGTTGCGATAATTTTTGGGCAGACGCTTTTGCCAAATCAAACTTATCTTTTAATAAAAACCCCGAAATCTCGCTGTGAATGCCGCCTGACAGACAAATTAGCCCCGAAAGATCCGCATTTTCAAGCATTTGCCACGAGATTTGTGCGTTGTCAGAACGATTTTCATCGGTGTAAGCGGCGGTTAAAAACTCGCACAAACGCAAATAACCATTGTGATTTTTTGCTAATAATAACAAACGAGTAGGCTCTTCTTGATTGTTAGACGGCGTAATCAAACAATCCACACCAAAAATCGGCACAATCCCTTTTTTGCGACATTCCTTATAAAACTTAACGGCGGCAAACATATTCATCGCGTCCGTCAAAGCCACAGCAGGAAACCCTTGCTTCGCCGCAAAATCAACCGCTTCGGGAACACGAATAATGCCGTCATTCAAAGAAAATTCAGAATGCAAACGCAGGGGAACAAAAGAAGTCATTTTTCAGGCAGCCTGTTTATTTTGAGTGAGCCGTAATCATAAATGATTTATGATTTGTATGCAGATAAAAATCTTCAATAAAATTTTGAATTGATTATATTATTCAATGGGTTATATGCGTTTCAGGCTGCCTGAAAAAATCAATCGCTTTAATCGTGCGAATAACCGTGATGACAGCGAAAGGCAGGTTTTGCCATATTGTCCGAGCGTTGTTGCCATTCGTCAGGCGTTTGTGCGGCGGTAATCGACAAAGCATGCAATTCATCGCTTGCCATTAAAGATTTCAAACCGTCCTTAATTAAACGGTGTCTTGCCAAACGCGTTTTGCCGTTAAAGGCAGTGGAGACCACTTCCACAAAAAAATGCCGCCCATCACCTTTTACGCGTAAATGCTCACACGGCACAATTTGTGCGATTTTTTCTTGTAATTCAGAAACTTGCATAATATTTTCCTAATGTTTGTTTTATAGTCGGTTCACAGCAAAAGCAGTTAAGGCGGATTGCCTACGATAGTATAAATAATACAGCAAGGCGAACCAACGCGGAATGGTTTTGCTGTGAATTGACTATATTTCAGGCTGCCTGAAAAATATTGATTAAATTTTTCTGTATTTCATCTAACATTTCATAGCGTTTTTTATACATAGAACGCTTTTTAGACGGAATATCACCCATTGATTTTCTTTCGATGATATTGGGCATATACCAATAATTTTCTTTTAATGCACCGCCATTTTCAAGCCAAAATGCGTCATAATCAAATAAAATCCTTGAAAAATCATTAAAACGATATTTCGCTTGGTGTTTTTTTGGAATACCCAATAATTGAAATTGTTTTATTTCGCACAGCATTTTGAAAATATAAACCAATAAAAATGCAGGACGAATGCCGTGTAATTGTTTGGTTGCCCATTTAATTTCTTCTGCGGCGGTATCACCTTTTTTTCCTTGAATACTGGCAATCAATAATTGATTGGGTTCAAACAAGGCAAAAGAAGCGTCATAAAGCCGCTCATTGCCTTTTTGTAAATTGATCGAAAAAAAGCCTTCCAATGGGTCTAATGGGTTGATATTTAAATATAATGCAATTTCATCAGTGCATTGAAAGATGAGTATTTTTTGTTTTTCCAATAATAAATCAATATTGTTTTCTCCCAAAAATTGGTGAGCAAGTGTTAAAGTTTCGCAAATTTTATTCAGTCTTTGTTGTTTATGAAAACGATTGTCGCAATATTTATATAATAAAGCATTAACACGATAATAATAAGACGAAAATAAAGGAATAAATTTAGTATTTTGGTTAATATAATCTTCAAATTGTTTTATTTCTTTATGGCAATAAAGCGTAGTAAAAGAATAACGAATATATTGGCGAAAGCGTTTTAATTTGCGTCTTTCGCCAATATACATTTGTTGGTATGTGGGAAAATAAAATTGTTTATTCATATTGTTTCAGGCTGCCTGAAAATTTAACTTAATTTAACCGCATGTTCGCGTGTTTCGTGAAATTCAATGTCTTTCCAGCGTTCTTGGGTGAGTTGTAAATTCACACGGTTGGGGGCTAAATAAGTTAAATTACCGCCTGCGTCTGTTGCCAAGTTCATGGCGTTGGCTTTTTCAAAGTCGGCAAGTTTCTTTTTGTCGTTGCACGACACCCAGCGAGCGGTTTGTACGGAAACATTGTCAAACACGGCTTCTACGCCGTATTCTGCGGCTAATCGTGCGGTTACCACTTCAAATTGCAACACGCCAACCGCTCCCAAAATTAAGTCTGCACCTGAATGGGGGCGGAACACTTGCACCGCACCTTCTTCGCCTAATTGTTGCAATCCTTTTTGTAACTGTTTGAGTTTTAATGGATTTTTTATACGAACAGCACGGAATAATTCGGGAGCAAAAAACGGAATGCCTGTAAATTGCAGCATTTCGCCTTCACTGAAACTGTCGCCAATTTGAATATTGCCGTGATTGGGCAAGCCGATAATGTCGCCTGCGTATGCCACTTCGGCAAGTTCTCGTTCGTGCGACATAAAGGTTACGGCGGCGTTGGCAGCGATTTCGCGATTAAGCCGCAAATGTTTCACTTTCATCGAGCGTTCAAATTTGCCCGAACACACTCGCAAAAAGGCAATGCGGTCGCGGTGTTTGGGATCCATATTCGCTTGAATTTTAAACACAAAACCCGAAAATTTTTCTTCATCTGGTTGCACAATTCTAACACTGGCGTCTCGTGGTTGTGGTGCGGGCGACCAGTCTATTATCGCATTCAAAATTTCTTGAATACCAAAATTGTTAATCGCTGAACCAAAAAACACAGGTGTGAGCTCACCTGAAAGAAATTCGTCCAAATCAAACGGATTAGACGCTTCACGCACTAATTCAATTTCGCTACGCAACTGATTGATTTCTAATGGAAATAACTCATCAAGTCGCGGATTATCCAAACCCTTGATGATTTCAAATTCATTCGGCAATTTTTCGCCGCCTGCGTCAAACAGATAAATTTCATCATTCAAAAGATGATACACGCCACGAAACGCCTTGCCCATACCGATTGGCCATGTAATTGGCGAACAGCGAATTTTGAGAATGCTTTC
>JAFWTP010000311.1 GCA_017518845.1 Neisseriaceae bacterium | reverse complement strand
CTGTTTCACAGTTCTTTGCTCCCAAGGCATAACTTGCTCCTATTTTGGTCAAAATAAAAGAGAAATTATGCCTAAATTTATAGCATGAAAACTGTTACCTATGTCCTTGCACACCTGTTACCTATGTTATTGCACTGTACAAACTTGCCCACCACGCCGTAGGGTGGGTTTCCAACCCACCGTAACAGACAAAACAATTTCAGGCTGCCTGAAAAAATAATCAAAGCATTATCTAAAACGATAATATTTGTTAGCGACTTGTTGCTTACAAATGCGAAGTGAAGGGTCTCGTTTTGCCGCAAGGCAAAACAAAATAATTGCTCATTGCTAATTGCTCACTACACTAAACAAACCGTCCCCCTTTCACCTTTCTTGCGCCCAAGTTTTTCATCATCAAATGATTGCGTAAATGGTGTGTCAAAGCCACTGCCAAAGCGTCTGCTGCGTCTGCTTGGGGTGTGTCGTTTAATTTTAGCATTTGCATTACCATATGTTGCACCTGCTGTTTGGCGGCTTTGCCTTTGCCCACAACCGCTTGTTTTACCTGTAAAGCGGAATATTCAAACACCGATAAACCATTTAGCGTTAAAGCCGCAATCGCCGCTCCCCTTGCCTGTCCTAACATCAGCGTGGAAGACGGATTAACATTCACAAACACCTGCTCAATCGCCGCCACTTGTGGTTGATAACGCTTGACAATTTCAAAAATATCTTCGGCAATAATATGCAAGCGGCGTGGCAAAGCCGCATTAGGCGGCGTGCGAATGCAGCCTGACGCAATATAAACGCTGTCTTTGCCGACAATATCAATCACCCCAAAACCTGTGGTACGACTGCCTGGGTCTATGCCTAAAATTCTCATGGTATTTTTGGCGTAAAAATAAAATGAATTGTACTGTTTTATTATCATAACTGCAAAAGGCTGCCTGAAACTGTTAAAATGAACGCCTTTATTGAGTGAAAATCACGATGAAAAAACAATCTTTATCAGGGGACGCTTTGTGGCAACGCATTCGTGAAGAAGCAAAAGCCGAAGTGGCAGCAGAACCCGCTCTCGCCAGTTTCTTAAACTTAACCGTGTTGCGGCACGACAGTTTAAGCCGTGTGTTGGCGTTTCATTTGTCGGGCAAATTAAGCAACGCCGTGAGTGCGGTGTTGGACGCACGCGCTTTATATGAAATTTTTATGCAGGTGTTGCGTGCTAATCCCGATATTATTGCTGCCACAGAAGCGGATATTGTCGCACATTATGAACGCGACCCTGCGTGTAACGCCCTATCCACGCCGCTTTTGTATTTCAAAGGCTTTCACGCCTTGCAAACGCACCGCATTAACCATCAACTGTGGCAAGACGGTCGTAGGACGCTGGCTTATTGCTTGCAAAACCGTATGTCGGAAGTGTTTGGCGTGGATATTCACCCTGCAGCACGAGTTGGCAAAGGCATTATGTTGGATCATGGCACAGGCATTGTGATTGGCGAAACCGCTCGCTTGGGCGATAATATTTCCATTTTGCACGGCGTAACATTAGGCGGCTCGGGCAAGGAATCGGGCGATAGACACCCGAAAATTGGCAATGGCGTGATGATTGGGGCAAATGCGTCTGTTTTGGGCAATATTACCATAGGCGATTGTGCCAGAATTGGGGCAGGCAGTGTAGTGGTGAAAGATGTCCCGCCGCGTTCAACCGTTGTCGGCGTGCCAGCCCAAATCGTGGGACACGATGAAAAAATGCCTGCGGATTTAATGAATCAGTGTTTGTAATCGTTTCAGGCTGCCTGAAAAGATATTAGGAGTAAAAACAATGAAAAAGTTTGTATTGATCATACCGATTGTATTGGCACTTACCGCTTGCAACACGGTTGCAGGCGTGGGCAAAGATGTGGAAACAGGCGGCAGAGCGGTTTCTAACGCTGCCCACAAAGTGCAGAGTAAAATGTAATATTATTGATTTTCAGGCTGCCTGAAATATATTGATATATAAGGAAAAAATAATGAAATCATTTACCACATTAACAGCGATTGTCGCCCCGCTTGACCGTTCTAATGTTGATACGGACGCGATTATTCCGAAACAGTTTTTGAAGTCCATTAAACGCACGGGTTTTGGTGTGAATTGTTTTGACGAGTGGCGTTATTTAGACAAGGGCGAAGTGGGTATGGATAATTCACGCCGCCCATTGAATCCTGATTTTTCGCTCAATCAGCCGCAATATCAAAACGCACAAATTTTGCTGACACGCAAAAATTTTGGCTGTGGTTCGTCTCGCGAACACGCACCGTGGGCTTTGGACGATTACGGTTTTCGTGCGATTATTGCCCCGTCTTTTGCCGATATTTTCTTTAATAATTGCTATAAAAACGGGCTGTTGCCGATTGTGTTATCCGAAGAAATTGTCGATAAACTGTTTAACGAAGTTGCCCAAAATACAGGCTATAAATTAACGATTAACCTGCAAAATCAAACTGTTACTACGCCAAGTGGTGAAGCGTTTTCATTCGATATTACCGAACACCGCAAACACTGTTTGTTAAACGGCTTGGACGAAATCGGCTTAACCTTGCAACACGCAGACGAAATTAAAGCCTTTGAAAACAAACGCAAACAAGAGTTTGCGTGGTTATTTGCGTAAATATTGTGTATCAAAAACCCTTTTCAGGCAGCCTGAAAACCCACACCGTCATTACGAGCCTTTCGCAATGACGATAAGCGTTTCAGGCTGCCTGAAAAAATTTTTAGGAAAAGGAGTTGGTTCAATGAATAAACGAATTGTTTTAATCTTATTATCGTTATTGCCTGCCATTAGTGCGGTCGTGTCGTATATTTATTTTGATTTATCTGTTTATACAATAGTCGCACTGAT
>JAFWTP010000310.1 GCA_017518845.1 Neisseriaceae bacterium | reverse complement strand
CCGCAGTTAATTCCTGTGAAAGTGGCGTTATTTGCAGCAGACGGCAAGCAAATTTCATTTAGAATACAACAAGATAACGAACTTTCCGCTCCTTTAACCGAAACCGTTCTAATGTTGCGACAAGCCGAAGAACAATTTGTTCTTTACAATGTTTGTGAATCCGTTGTGCCGTCTTTGTTGCGTGGTTTTTCTGCCCCTGTGCGATTGAATTTTCCTTATTCCGAACAAGATTTGAACACCTTAATGGCGTTTGATTCGGACGAATTTTGTCGCTGGGAAGCCGCTCAAACGCTTTATCGGCGAGCAATTATCGCCAACTACAATGCGTTACGCGATAACAAAGTGTTACCTGAACACACAAATTTAATCAACAATCTCAATCACTTATTAACACAAAAATTAGACAACGCCTTTACCGCACTAATGTTCAGGCTGCCTGAAACAATGGAGATGATTGATTTATTTGACAAACCAGACCCCATTGTCTTGCACACCGCACGCAAAAACTTAATCCACAGCATTGCAGTGGGCTGTTTGACCCAACTGCAACGCACGGCAACGCATTTGGTGCAAGCATTGTCCCACATTCACAACGAAAGTGGCACCGAATACAACGCCAACGCCGCAGGCATTCGTGCCTTGTTGAATGTTTGCCGAGCGTTCATTGCCACGGCGGACGACAGCGTTTTGCCACAATATTTAGCCGAATACAAGGAAGAAAACAACTTCACCTTATCGTTTGGACTATTGCAAGCGGTCAATCACAGCGAACGCCCAGAACGCCAGCAAATGCTTGATTTATATGCGAAAAAGTTTGCAAATAATCCTTTGGCAATGGATAAATATTTTGCCACCGTTGCGTCATCAAACATTTCAGGCTGCCTGAAAGAAGTGGAAAACGCCCAACAACACCCTGCGTTTTCAATGAAAAATCCCAATAAAATCTATGCCTTATTTATGGCTTTTACACGCAATCTGCCACATTTTCACACTTCGCACGGCTACGCCCTGATTGCCAACGCCATTGGCACGATTGACGCATACAATCCGCAAGTCGCCGCACGCTTGGCAAAAGCATTTGCCATTAAGCCCAAATTGCCAGACGCAAACCAAGCGTTAATAACAAGCGAATTAAACAAAATCCTGCAACAACCAACGCTGTCCGCCGATACAGGAGAAATTGTTCGCAAGATTTTTCAGGGATAAGCACTTTCAGGCAGCCTGAAATCAAAATTGCATTAATCTCTGAACAAAATTTACCCACTCTATGCTTGCTAAATTTGCGAAAGAATATTGACACAACCTATGAAAAATATAGCCATGGCTGGTGCAGGATTGTCTTGTGTGGTCATCGCAAGAATCTTGGCAGAAAAGGGACATAACATTACCATTTTTGAATCTCGCAATCATGTTGCAGGAAATTGCCATACCGAGCGAGATGATGAAACAAATATTATGGTTCATGTTTATGGACCACATATTTTTCATACAGACAATGAAAAAGTGTGGCAGTTTGTCAATCAATATATGGCATTTCAGCCATATATTAACCGTGTTAAAAGTACAGTGGGCGGAAAGGTTTATTCTTTGCCTATCAATTTGCACACAATCAATCAATTTTTCAATAAGGCATTTTCGCCGAAACAAGCGAAAGAATTTATTGAACAACAAGCAGATACCAGCATTATTGAACCGCAAAACTTTGAAGAACAAGCAATGCGTTTTGTGGGAAAAGACTTATATGAAGCCTTTTTTAAAGGATATACCCAAAAACAATGGGGCTTAAATCCAACGAAGTTGCCTGCAAGTATTTTAAAACGCTTGCCTGTGCGTT
>JAFWTP010000309.1 GCA_017518845.1 Neisseriaceae bacterium | reverse complement strand
TCTTGCTCCCTATTTTTTCTTCACAAACTCGGTTTCAACATTCGCATTTTCTTTCGCATACGATTGTTCCGCTTTGTAAGTGTTTGCTCTCGCGTCCAATACCAATTTGCCGTCTTTGTCCGTGGTTACATTCACGGCGTTCAACACCACAATCCGCGACAAACTGCCCACATCTTTGGCAAATTTTGTGAATTGATCATACGAACCTTTGGTGGAAATGGAATACGGTAAAATTTCCACAGGACCATCTTTTTGTGCCTTCAACGGTTTGGTTGAAGACATTTGCAGACTGTTGTTGGAACCTGCTTGATTCAATTCTTGAATCAAATTAGGAATTTCCGCATCCGTTGGCAGTTGTTTCACCAAAACAGCAAACGATTCTTCCAAATCTGCCAATTCTTTTTTCAAAACAGGCAAACTGGCTGCTCGTTTGGCTTTCTTGTCAAACTCAACTTTCAGTTTTTCTTCCTGTGTTTTGGCATTATCAAAAGTCTGTTTCTGCTCTTTATATTGAGCAAACCAACCCACTGCCAATATTGCGACCACAACAAGCAACCCAAGCAATAATTTAACGGGTGCAGGCCACAAATACGCTGTATTCAAATCCAATGATTTTGATGCCATAATCAAACCCCTTATTTCTTATCTTGTTGTGAACCTGCTTTACCCATCAAGCGAGTGCTAACGGTAAAGCGTTGCACGCCTTTTTCTGTTTTAATTTCCACTAACTGTGGCACAGAAAACACGCCTGTACTGGGCAAAGCACGCATAAAGGACGCTACTTTACTGTCGCTCAATGCAACACCTGTTAAGTTGTAGGTCTTACCATCATTGCTTTGAATGTGCGTTAAGAATGCACCTTCGGGCATAATGCGATTCAAATCATTGAACATCATCGCCACTTGATAGCGTTCATGTTGCAACTCTTCGATTTTTTCTTTGCGTGCAATAAACTCGCGTTTGCGTTGTTCTAACCTATCAACTTCTTTGATTTGTTCATCCAATTTTGCAATCTCGGATTTCAAGAAACTGTTGCGGTCTTCTTGATTGCTAATCGCTTGACTCAACAAAAACCATACCACGCCAGCGGCAACAATACCTGCCAACACACACAAGCCCATAAAGCGTTTGAACGAATCTAATTTTTTCTTCCGTTCAATTTCGCGATATGGCAGTAAATTTAATCCAATCAGTTTAATCATGCCAGCCCCCTTAATGCCAAACCAAATGCAACGGTGTACCGTGCCGCATTTTGTTTAAACTGTTCTTGATTGACTTTACCTGACAGCGATACTTCATTCGCAGGGTGCAATACTTGCGTTTTCACACCAGCGTGTTCGGTCAGATATTCGGCAACGCCTGCACTTTGGCTGCCACCACCTGTTAAGAAAATGCGTTCCACTTTTTGTGCTGCACTGGCAACAGTGTAGAAGAATTGTAAAACGCGTTGAATTTCTTGCAACAGTTGCGAATTAAAGGATTCTGCCACTTGTTGATACTCTTGCGATTTGTTGGCAGAGATTTTCATTTTCTCGGCTTCGTCTGCACTGACTTGGCTGGCGCGTTGTAATTCGCGTGTGAAGTTTTTGCCACCCAAAGAGAAGTTTTGTTTGTACAACAAGGCACCGTTTTGCAATACCAAAGCTTGGGTGCTTTCTTCGCCCACTTCAAATACGGCAACTACGGCTTTTTCTAATTCGGGAGCGTTTTGGTTAATCCAGTAGGAATAAGCATTGATGCGAGCTACTGGTTCAACATCTACCAATACAGGCGGAATGTTTGCTTCTTCTAATGCACCCAAAAATGGTTCGATGTCTTCTTTTTTGGCGATTGCCAACAAAACATTTTGACCATTTCTGCCCACTTCGCCTACGGCTTGGTAGTCGAAATTGATGTCGTCAATCACGGAAATTTGAGCGGCTTCAAATTCGGCTGCTCCTTCCAAATCCAAACCAGACGATGCGTCATACGCAAAGTTCTGTACAGTAGCCGTTGCGTCAGATACACCAAAAATGACATTTTTGGCAACACCGCCCATACGGCTGACTGTTTGTTGAATGGACGAAATCAATCCATCGACATTGTTTAATTTGCCGCCAACGACAACGCCAGCAGGCAAGGGAGTAATGGCACAACTTTCAATTTGCACGCTGTCTGCACTGCGTTTTGAGACTTGTACCATTTTGATGGAGTGGTCTCCGATATCCACTCCGACAAAAGACCGTCCCGATAGACTGGGAAGGCTATTCGTCTTTTTATTTCCCACACTCATTGCAATATTCCTTTATTCTGTTTTAGAAATACGGTATGCGTTTTTCCGTTACTGGTAAAAGTTTAACTTTATCTATATACTTTAAGCAACTTTTATTTTGTAATTTTACAATATTTGCTATGTTAAAGAAGATTTTTGCCACACTTTGTGCTTTTTTGGTCGGTTCTTTTTTGGTTGGCATCGGTTTGGCAGCCGTTGCGGTGCAAACTGCATACCCCAAATTGCCCGACTTGGACATTATCACCCATTATCAACCCAAAATGCCACTGATGATTTACTCATCAGACGGGCAACTCATCGGCACTTATGGCGAGGAACGCCGCTCCTTTACGGCGATTGAGGACTTTCCTGATATATTGAAAAACGCGGTGATTGCTGCCGAAGATAAACGCTTTTATGAACACTGGGGCGTGGATACCACAGGTGTTGTTCGTGCGTTAATCAGTAATTTCCGTGCGGGTCGCACGGTATCTGGGGCAAGTACCATTACGCAACAAGTGGCGAAAAATTTCTTTTTAACCAATGAACGCTCGTTTGAACGCAAGTTCAATGAAGCCTTGATGGCGTATAAGATTGAACGCTCGCTTACCAAAGACCAAATTTTGGAGTTGTATTTTAACCACATTTATTTGGGACAACGCGCTTACGGTTTTGCAGCAGCGGCAAAAGCGTATTTTAATAAGTCGGTTGAAGATTTGGATTTAGCCGAAGCGTCTATGTTAGCGGGCTTACCCAAAGCCCCGTCTGCATTCAATCCGATTGTCAATCCCAAACGAGCCAAAGAACGCCAGTTATACATTTTAGGCAATATGTTGTCTTTGGATATGATTACGCAAGAGCAACACGATAAAGCCGCCAAACAAGAGTTACACTATGAATCTGCCAAAGTGAATGTGAATGAATATGCTTTGTATGTGGCAGAAATGGCTCGTCAAAAAATGTATGAACGCTATGGCGAAGCGGCTTATACCAATGGTTTTCGTGTTTATACAACGGTCAATTCCAAAGACCAGGAAATGGCTACCAATATGTTGAGAAAACGCTTGGACGCTTTTGGTGTGGGCAAGTTTTCAGGAGCGGAAGCGTTTGTGGATATAGATAAAATTCCTGCGGAACAATTTGACGAACGCACACAACAATATGTGGCAAATTTGCACAAAATCGGCGATAAAGTGCCTGCTTTGGTGTTAGAAGTCAATTCAGGCAGCCTGAAACTATTGATTCAAGGCGAACGCCGCCCTGTGATTATGCAGGGTAAGGCAATGGCGTTTGTGGCAGACGCAATCAATAACAGCAAATATGGCGAACGCCGTGTTCGAGCAGGTTCGATTTTGCGTGTGGTCAAAACCAAAGACAACTGGCAACTCACACAAGTGCCTGAAATTCAAGGCGCGATTGTGTCGATTGACGCACAAAATGGAGCAATCCGTGCGTTAGTGGGCGGTTACGATTTTTATCAAAAAGAATTTAACCGAGCCACGCAAGCCTTGCGTCAGCCAGGTTCTTCGTTCAAACCTTTTGTGTATTCTGCCGCCCTGCAACGCGGTGTTACCGCAACCACGCAATTTAATGATGAACCCTTGTCGCTACCAGGTTTGGGACCAAACGGCACAACTTGGGAACCTAAAAATTCAGGCGGTACTTATCGTGGTTTAATGACAATGCACGAAGCATTAGTATGGTCAAAAAATATTGTGTCCGTTCGCATTATGATGGCAATCGGCACACAATATACGCATAACTATGTGCAACGCTTTGGTTTTCCTGCTAAAAATCAACCGAATGGTTTAACGATGACATTAGGTGCAGGTTCGGTTACGCCTTTGGAAATGGCAAGAGCCTATGCTGTATTTGCCAATGGCGGCTATCGTGTAACGCCGTATGTGATTGACAAAATTTACGACAGCAACGGCAATTTGCTTGCCAAAACCGAACCGTTAATTGCTCACAACACCGCACCACAAGTGATTGACGAACGCAATGCGTTTATTATGACGCAGATGATGAAAGATGTCGTCAAACGCGGCACAGCAGCCAAAGCCGCCGCAGGCATTAAACGCAACGATATTGCAGGCAAAACAGGCACCACAAACGACAGCAAAGATGTGTGGTTTGTGGGCTACAACCCTGCTCTATCTACCGCGGTTTATATCGGCTACGACAAGCCACGCACGATTAGCAAAAAAGCCACAGGCGGCACAACCGCCGCACCCTTGTGGGCAGATTATATGCAATATGCCTTGCAGAAATTGCCTGTGGAAAAAGAAGTGGCTCCTGCCAATATGGTTGCCCGAGATGGACGCTATTATTATCAAGAATATCAAGTAACTAACCCACTTTTGGCGATTGACAATCGTTCGGACGAAGAAGGCGAAGACGGCGATTTGTTAGGACAGGACGACAATGTTGTAGAAATACAACAACCCCAAAGAGAACAACCGTCAGACCCTGCTTTGGACAGTTTGTTTTAATCTTTCAGGCAGCCTGAAAATATATTCTTGATAGAAAAACGGACAGTTTTTCATAAATCGTCCGTTTTTTTTGCGAAAAATAAGTTTCAGGCTGCCTGAAAAGTGTTGTAAAAAAGAAACAGTTTAATGTTTATTTTCTTTTTTCAGGCAGCCTGAAAATTATTTCTTGATAGAAAAAACGGACAGTTTTTTATAAATCGTCCGTTTTTTTGTGAAAAATAAGTTTCAGGCTGCCTGAAACGATTTTTTAAGTAACGAACGATAAAATCGTCCATTTTTGAGAAATTGTGGCGTTCAGGCTGTTTGAAAAATTTGTACTGCTGTCGCTTTATAAACGAACTACTTTCCATACCTGTCAGCTAAAAAGCCATCTCTTTCGAGATGGCTCAACTACTGATAACAGCACTCAATCCTACGAACTACATTTGCCAGACTTATTCTTCGTAGCATCATTCAACTTATAAGTCTGCCTAGGCTTTGGAGTTGGCGGCATGACTTTGTTTTTCACAGCGGTAACTTCCTTACCAGTATTCCCACCACGAGAACCAATCAAAGCATATTGACCAGAAACTGGAGCTTTCTGACCTGGTTTAAGATTCATACGATTTACTCCTTTCTTTTGCAATTATCGTATGTTTTTCGGAGAGTAACTCCACACAAAATAGTTTGTCAATTCTTTTTTTGGTTATTATGTAAAAGGTAATCTCGAAAAATTAAAAATTCGAGTGTCATTGCGAGATTTTTTTTCAGAAAAAATCTCGCAATGACACACAGGATTAAATTCAGGCTGCCTGAAATCGTTTTGTCCTGCCGAAAACCTATATCGTTATTGTAAGCCGTGCCACACACACGGCTTGCAATGACGAACTCCCTGCACGGGAAGTGCTTTCAGGCTGCCTGAAACTTTTTTCATCTTGAAATTTCCCATTTTCGCCCTATTTACTGTCTTATTCTGATTATTTAATGGAAAATCAATATGAAACAAACGCATGCTTTTCAAACAGAAATCAAACAGTTATTGCATTTGATGATTCACTCTTTGTATTCGGACAAAGAGATTTTTTTACGCGAATTGGTGTCTAATGCGGCAGACGCTGTGGATAAACTGCGATTTGAAGCCTTGAACAACAACGCTTTATTGGACAATGACAATGAATTGAAAATCACCATTACCGCCGACAAAGACGCAAAAACCATTACCATTACCGACAACGGCATTGGTATGAGTGAAGCGGAAATTGTGGAACATCTTGGCACAATCGCTAAATCTGGCACCAAAGCGTTTTTGGAAAATCTCACCGGGGACGCAAAGAAAGACGCTCATTTAATTGGTCAGTTTGGCGTGGGCTTTTATTCGTCTTTTATTGTGGCAGAAAATGTTACGGTAGAAAGTCGCCGTGCGGGGCTGCCTGAAACAGACGCGGTGCGTTGGCAATCCACAGGAGACGGTGAGTTTTCGGTTGAAAAAATCAGTAAAAAAGAACGCGGCACAAGCATTATTTTGAAATTAAAAGAAGATGAAAACGAGTTTTTGTCCGACTGGGCTCTGCGGCGTATTGTGAAAACTTATAGCGACCACATTTCTGTGCCGATTTATATGAAAAAAGCCCCCGATTATGACGATGACGGCAATGTCATTCATACGGACGAATTAGAAGTAATTAACCGTGCCCAAGCCTTATGGACGCTGCCCAAAAGCGACATTACAGACGAGCAATATCAGGAATTTTATCAACATATTTCGCACAATTTCGATGAAGCCGCCGCTTGGACGCACTTTAAGGTTGAAGGACGGCAAGAATATTCGGGCTTGTTGTATATCCCCACGCGTCCGCCCTTTGATTTGTATGAACGAGAGCCCAAACACGGCGTGAAATTGTATGTCAAACGCGTGTTTATTATGGACGACGCGAAAAAATTGATGCCTTTGTACTTGCGATTTGTGCGTGGTGTGATTGATAGCGGCGATTTGCCCCTGAATGTGTCGCGTGAAATTTTGCAACAATCCAAAGACTTGGACGCAATCCGTCAAGGCAGCGTGAAAAAAGTGCTGTCGTTGCTTGAAGATTTGCAAAAAAATCAGCCTGAAAAATATGCTGAATTTTGGAAAAAATTTGGTTCAACCTTAAAAGAAGGCATAGGCGAAGACTTTGCAAATAAAGAACGCATTGCAAAATTGTGTCGTTTTGCCACTTCTCAAAGCGGCTCGGAAGAGCAAACGGTTACGCTGCCTGAATATGTGGCACGAATGAAAGACGGTCAGGACAAAATTTATTACATTACCGCCGACAATTACGCTGCTGCCAAAGACAGTCCGCATTTGGAAATTTTTACCAAAAAAGGCATTGAAGTCTTGCTTTTAACCGACCGTGTTGATGAATGGGTTGTGGGCAATTTGGACGAATTTGACGGCAAAAAATTGGTATCGGTTGCCAAAGGTGCATTAGATTTAGGCAATACAGCAACCGAAGAAGAAAAAGCCGAACAAAAACAAGCGGAAGAAAGCGGCAAAACCGCCGTAGAACGCATTCAAGCCGTTTTGGGCGACAAAGTAGCCGAAGTGCGTGCGACTGCACGGCTCACCGAAAGCCCTGCGTGCTTGGTTGTGGGCGAAAACCAAATGAGCCGCCACTTAACGCAAATGTTAGAAGCCGCAGGAGCGGGAGACCGCTTGGCGGGTGATAAGCCGATTTTGGAAATCAATCCGCAACACGCTTTGATTAGCAAAATCGCCACAGAAGAAAACGAAGAACGCCGCAAAGACTTGGTAGAATTAGTTTTCGACCAAGCAGTTTTGGCCGAAGGCGGCAAAATCGAAAATCCAGCGGTTTTTGTAAAACGCTTAAACCGCTTATTGGCAGAATTAGGCTAATCATTTTTCAGGGAGCGTTGGCTCCCTTTTTTATTTTCAGGCAGCCTGAAAACGGCTTGCAATGTTATAATGCTTTCTGTTTGTTGAATTTTTATCCCAAAAGGAGTGTGTTATGCCAACTCTTGTTTCCCATTCGCCGCAGGAATTAACCGCTTTATGTGGGCAGTTATCGGAAAATAAAAGACAAAAAGCGTATCAATATTTGCGTGAATTATTGAAATTGCCTGATACGGAACAAATAGATGAAACCCAACGGCAAACCATATTTGATTTATGCAAAAACGATAATCCTGCTTTGGGTGATACTGATTTGGAAATCACCCCCAGACATTTACAACAATCAAGACAAGATACGGAATTATAATGTTGTTTTTGGATACGAATGTGGTGAGTGAAATTCGTTTAATTTCATCAGGTAAGGCAAATTTGCATTTTACTGAATGGGTGAAACAAATGGATACACATCATTGTTGGACTTCTGCGGTTGTGTTAATGGAATTGGAACGGGGTATTTTGCGAATGGAACGCAAAGACCCAGTGCAAGGTAATCATTTGCGATATTGGTTTAATACAACTGTTCGCTCTTTATTTGAAAATCGTATTCTGAAAATAGATAAAACAACCGCTCAAATTTGTGCCAAATTGCATATTCCCGACAAGCGTCCTGAAAATGATGCTTGGATTGCTGCGTCTTGTATTCAACACAATCTGCCGTTGGTTACTCGTAATGTGGCAGATTTTCAAAATTTAGGCATTGAGTTGATTAACCCTTTTGATTAGTTTTCAGGCAGCCTGAAACAAAATTTCGCGTTAATTAAAACCTTTTGTCTATCCTTTCACAGCCATAAAACGGTAAAATAGCGTTTTGTTTATCTTTTCACACAGAAAGAAAACAATGCGTAAAACCATTTTGATGATACACGGCATGTGGGTTGGGGCGTGGTGTTGGGATAATTACCGTGCTTTTTTTGAACAAAAAGGCTATCGTGTGATTGCTCCTGATTTGCCCTATCATGGGGCAGGTATTCGCAAACCGAACCCCAAATTAGCCACTGCGTCCATGCACGATTATCTTCATTTTTTAATCAATGAAATCAATAAATTAGACGAGCCGCCGATTGTTATTGGGCATTCTTTGGGCGGGCTTTTGGCACAAATGTTAGCCGCTCGCGGTTTGCTTGAAAAAGCGGTGTTGCTCACGCCTGCCGCACCTTCTGGCATTATTACCTTGCGTCCGTCTGTGCTGAAAATTTTTGCTCCGATTATGCTGGTGCCAAACTTTTGGAAAAAAGCCTTTCCTGCCACTTATCCATTAGCCAAATACGCCATTTTGAACAATATTCACGATGAGAAACAAGCCAAAGCGATTTTCGACAAAATCGGCTTTGAATCGGGGCGAGTGCTGTTTGAAGTGGGTTTTTGGGCAATAGATAAACACCACACCACACGGATTAACGCCCAAGATATTCAATGCCCGATGCTGGTTATGTCCGCAAGCGATGACCACATTATGCCCGCAAGCGTGGTGTTTGATGTGTGGCATAAATACAGGCACTGTGCGGAATATCGCTTGCTTTACAACCACGCCCATTGGCTGATTGCAGAAGACGGCTGGGAAAAAGTCGCCGAAGAGATTTTGGCGTGGATTGAACAAAATTAAGGCTTTCAGGCAGCCTGAAATATAGGCATTATATATAATTATTTATGGTTTGTATCATTATACAAATGGTGTATAATTTTATATAATATATTGTTTTTAATAAAAAAATATATTTCAGGCAGCCTGAAATATATTTTACTGAAACCCCACACCCTACGACAACAATCTAATTTGAAACGCCACGCCGATTTTTTGCCATGCGTCCGTTTCAAAAACCAATGCTTGGGCGGTGAGCGGGTTGTCGGCAAGCCATTGTCGGTCTATGGATAAATCGCAGTGCCGTTTGTGTAAATCAAAATGCAGGGCATTTTTTTCAGGCAGCCTGAAATCTTGTCGCCCACGACAAAACAGGCTTGCCAAACGCAGTGCCATAATCGGTAAATATTGCTGCGGTTTGTCGTCAATCATATCTTGAATTTTCTTCAAATCGCCACGATGAGACAAAACCAAACAAGACAAATGGCGTTGGTCTTGACGCGAAAATCCAGGCATATCGGCGTTGTCCAAAATATACGCCGAATGTTTGTGATACGCCGTATAGGCAATGCTTAACCCAATTTCATGCAAATTCGCCGCCCACGATAAGCAATGTTGCCAATAGTCGCTATCGGCATGTGTGAGTTGGGTTGATAAAATTTGCCAATAATACAAGGCAATTTCTTTAACACGAGCCGCTTGCCGTGTGTCAATGTGATAGCGGCGTTGAAATTCGGCTACGGTTTCATCACGCAAATCGTTGTTTGGCGTGCGACCGATTAAGTCGTAAAACACGCCGTCTCGCAACGCCGCATCGGTTACGGTGATTTCATCTAATGACAATTCCGCAAAAACCGCCGTCAAAACGCTTAATCCGCCTGCGATAATGCCTACGCGATCGTCTGTTAAGCCTTGCCAGTGCGTGTTTTCTGCCCGTCCTGCGGCAATCAATTCTTTTCCTAATAAATCAATGTGTTGGCGGGTGATTTTTTCTTCGCCAAAGCGAGCGGCAACAATATTGCGAATGGTGCGTGCCGTGCCTGATGTGCCGACTGCAAAATCCCAGCCGACCGTTTTCAGGCTGCCTGAAATGCGTTGAATTTCCGCCCTTGCGGTGTTTATGGCTGCCTGAAAATTATGCTCATTCACCACGCCGTCAGGAAAAAAGCGTACGCTGTATGCCACACAGCCCAAAGGCAGACTTTCTGCGGTATCGGGGCGTGCGGTTTTGCCAATGACAAATTCGGTTGAACCGCCGCCAATATCCACAATCAAGGCTTTGCGTCCGCCAAACGGCAAGGAATGCAACACGCCTGTGTAAATCAAGCGGGCTTCTTCACGCCCTGCGATAATGTCAATCGCAAAGCCCAAAGCGGCTTCGGCATCACGCAAAAAGGGCGAAACATTATTCATCACCCGAAACGAGTTCGTGGCAACGGCTCGAACGCGTTCAGGCGAAAAACCCCGCAAGCGTTCGCCAAACCGCATTAAACAATGCAAGGCTTTTTTGCGTGTTTCGTCTGCGAGATTTTTTTGACTGTCCAAACCCGCCGCCATTCGCACGGTTTCTTTTACAGAATCAACCACTTGCAACGCTCCGTTGGCATTGCGACAAATCTGCAAACGAAAACTATTCGACCCCAAATCCACACAGGCAATTAAATCTTGTTCTGCAATCACAATGAGTTACTCTTATTTTACATAAAGGGTAGATTATAGATGATTTAATTGTAGGGTGGGTTTCTAACCCACCAAAGGCTTGTAGGGTGGGCAACAAGTTGCCCACCCTACACTTGCTTGCCAATCAATAATATTTGACCAAGTAATTTTACCGCCAAATATTACATATAAAATTTTAGCAATGGTTATGCCGTATAATAACCAAATACCTAATTGAACAAAATAAGCAATCAGTAATTCAAATTTTGATAATTTGAAATAGAAGTCATCATAATGTCCAAAATACAAAGTAACATAACCAAACAAAATACCTGCAAATACACCATAATATGTATTTTTAATGCCGAATATTTTATAATTATTTAAATTTTTTGAATTTTCATACCATACTAATCCTTTCATATTATATTTATTTTTTCCCAATGGTCTTAATTTTCCATTACAGACTGATAATGTTGCAAAAAACAATATGGTTGCATATAATCCAAAGAAAATTAAAGCCAAAAAATTTAATCCACCTAATAAATAAGGTGAAACAGTAAATTTATCGCCTAAATTAGGGATAAAAATGTTTGGTGTAATATATCCTAAAATTTTCCAATCAGTAAAAGATAGTAAATTTTCATAAAAGAAAATAACCAAAAACAAAATAAAAGCATATGCAATCATTAAATACATAAGAATATTACCTGCAAACAACAGTTTATTTTCTAACTGTTCTTGCTTTTCGTTAATTTCTTTTTTCTCTTCCACTTTTTTATTAAACCAATAATCATCTTCATACATAATTAATATTCCTATCTAAAATTTATTTTCAGGCAGCCTAAAAGATTTGCGTCCGTTTTGGTGGGCGGGAATGCCCACCCTATAAGCACCTACGGTGCTTTTGGTGGGTTAGAAAACCCACCCTACGACTATCATCACGCCATTCGTTCCCTTTTCTCATCAATCGCCGTTAATAATTTATGCACAAATCGCAGGCGTTGTAAGGTTTGCGTGGCGTTTGGATAATTTTGATTGTGAAATTCCGCAAGTAATTGTTGTTGAACATCACATTTAACTTCTTGAATTTGTTGATTTAATTTATTCACTTCGTCAAGTGTTTGAGCGTTTTCCAAATCTTCTCGCCATTCCATTTGCTGCATTAAAAATTCAGGGTCAGCGATATTGTACTCGTGTGCATTCGCGTCAATGCCGTGTAACGCCAACATATGCACGCCGCGTTCAATATCATCACGCAAAACGCCATACGCCTGATTGATGCTTGCGGTCATCATCATATTTTCCTTTTGATGAAACGCCGATTGCCCCGCCGCACGGTCAGGGTGATATTGTGCCGCCAAAACGCGATAAGTTTGTTCTAACACCGCCAAATCAATCGCATAATCCTGCGGCAGGTGAAAAAGTGCAAAAAAATCGTTCATTTTTTATCCGTCATTCAATATTTCAGGCTGCCTGAAAATAAATAATTAAATATTATGTATAATTGATTAAATAATATTTAACACCGTGATATGCAGTTATGGTTGCAATCAATAATATCCAACTTAAATATTTCATTACCGAACCAACAATTATATTTTTTTCTCTATTTAAATAATAATTTTCAAGAATATATTTATATTGTTCGCCATGAAATAAATGATATTCTGCTTTAACCCCTAATTTAAGTTGTTCATTTAACGAAGCAATTTTATGCCAATCTTCTTTTTTATAAAAATGAAATAATTGATACATATCAAAAATACTACCTTTGTACCAAATAAAATTAAGTGCTTTTATACTGTGAGTTCCGTCACTTGGATTTGTTTCATTATACCCCAAAAAACAACACAGCAATAAAACAAACAATAATAAAAAACCAACTAAACCACTATCTTTAACCAAATCTTGAATGGTTAAATGCGTTTCAAAAAATAATATAATATTTGCAACCGCACAAATGCTAATAAATAAGCCGTATTTTTGAAAAAAATGACCCAATTTTATATTTAATTTGGTTAGGTTATACCATAATTGCACCACATCTTCATCAGGAATTGAATTAACTCTATCATCGGCTTGTTGTTCAAATAATAATCGTTTTTTACCGTCATACATTCGATATACACCAGACAACAGTAAAAAAATAGAAAAATACAGTATATTATATTGCCCTAAATGTATTTTATTTACTAATTCAATCAACCACATTATTTATTATTCCTTTAATCAAAATCTTTCAGGCTGCCTGAAAAAACCCAAGCCTATGCTTGGGGTTTTTCATTTTAAGCATAAGCAAGTAAAGCCTTGTTAATGATTTCTTTTCTTTGTTTTGTGTCTTTGGGCTTTAATAATGATTGTTCATCAACACCTACTTTTTGAGCAAATTGCAATAAGGCTCTTGCTTTAATTGCGGTAAGCAAGGCAATATGCAAAATGCTGTCGTCCTGTTCTTCTTCGGCTTGCCGTTTTGCTTCTTCAACAAAGCCAATAATGTCTTCTTCGCTTTGAAGATAATCGTA